>CAXNFJ010000044.1:0-9533 GCA_964201165.1 Desulfomicrobium sp. | reverse complement strand
GCCTGGATCAGATCGATGAGCACGCCCTCTTTCTGTATCTCGTGCATCTGCGCCGCAAAGGGCTCAAAAACACGTCTCTGGCCCGAAATCTGTCCAGCCTGCGCGGATTTTTCGAGTACCTGGTGCAGGAGCGCATCCTGACCGCAAGTCCGGCCGCCCTGCTGGACAGTCCCAAGTTGACCCGCAAGCTGCCCGAAGTTCTGTCCAGGGACGAGGTCCTGGCCATGATGGAGCGCCCCGCAAAAGCTGATCGGCTGGGCTTTCGGGATCGGACCATGCTGGAACTCCTCTACGCCTGCGGCCTGCGCGTGTCCGAGCTGGTGTCCATGAGCGTGTCCGACTTCGACCACCAGGCCGGACTGTTGCGCGTCCTTGGCAAAGGCAGCAAGGAGCGCTACGTTCCCCTGCACGAATCGGCGGTCAGCTTCATGCTCGATTATCTGCGCCATTGGCGTCCGCTGCTTGGACCCAAGAACGACACCGTCTTTCTGAACCGCTCGGGCATGGGCCTGTCCCGCCAGGGGGTCTGGAAACTCATTCGCCGCTACGCCTTGGAAGCGGGCATAAGGCGCGCGGTTTCGCCGCATACCCTGCGTCATTCCTTTGCCACGCATCTGCTCGAAGGCGGGGCGGACCTGCGCACCGTACAGATCCTGCTGGGGCACAGCGACATCATGGCCACGGAGATCTACACCCATGTGCAGTCGGCGCGCATGATCGCCCTGCACCGCAAATTTCACCCCCGATCCTGACCCATGACGCAAAACACCACGGTCATCACCTGCCACGCCAATGCGGATTTTGACGCACTGGCCGCCATGATCGCGGTCAGCAAGCTGTATCCCGACGCCGCCCTCGTCTTTCCCGGCACCCAGGAAAGCACCCTCAAGGATTACTTCATTCAAAGCGCCATGTATCTCTTCAACTTCAAAAGCTTGAAGGACATCGACCCGCTGGCCGTAAAGCTCCTGGTCGTCGTCGATACCCGGCAGCGTTCCCGTCTCGCCCACGTGGAGCCGCTTTTCGATCTCCCGGACCTTGAAATCCACCTCTATGACCACCATCCCGCCACCGACGACGCGCTGGTCGCATCCCTGGATCTCTATCGGCCATGGGGCGCGACCACATCCATCATCATCGAAAAACTTAAAGAACACTCCCTGACGGTCAATGCGGACGAAGCGACCATCATGGGCCTCGGCATCTTCGAGGACACGGGCGGATTCACCTTCAATTCGACTACGGAACACGATTTCGAGGCCGCGGCCTGGCTCAGGACCATGGGCATGGACCTGGACGTCATCCGCGACATCATGAGCCGCGAACTGTCCACCGAACAGATCGCCATCCTGTCCGAACTGATCGATTCGGCCACCACCCATACCATCAACGGGGTGGAGATCGTCCTGACCGAGGTTTCCCTTGAGTCCTACGTGGGAGATTTCGCCCTGCTGACCCACAAGCTCATGGACATGGAAAACATACGCGTCCTTTTCGCCATCGGCCGCATGGGCGACCGTGTCCAACTGGTGGCCCGCAGCAAGGCTCAGGAAGTGGACGTGGGCATGGTCTGCGCCTCCTTTGGCGGAGGCGGACACGCCTACGCGGCCTCGGCGTCCATCAAGGACCGCACAATATCTCAAGTAAAGGATGAGATTTTCGCGCTGCTCTACTCGCACATCAACCCGCAGCTGGTGGTCAAGGGCTTCATGTCGTCCCCGGTGGTGCGCATCAAGGCGGCGCAGACCGTGGCCCAGGCGGCGGAGGTCATGGTGCGCTACGGTCTCAAGGCCCTGCCCGTGGAGGAATACGGAGCGCAGATTTGTGGGATCATTGAAAACAGCGTGGCCGAAAAGGCGGTGAGTCACGGACTCGGCCAAGAGCGGGTCACGGAATACATGCTCGAAGACTTTCTCAGCGTGACCGAGGATCAGGACCTGTATCAGGTCATGGAGATCATCCTGGGGCATCGCCAGCGACTCGTCCCGGTTCTGCGCGGCCAGGAACTGGTCGGGGTCATCACCCACACCGACCTGATCAATCTCATGGTTCAGGAACCGGCCCGCATCCCCGAGTCCTTCCTCTCGGACAAGCGCCAGGACAAAAACATACGACAGATTCTGTATGAACGCCTGCCGAAGGATATCATCAGTCTGCTACAGCTCGCGGGACAGACCGGCCAGGATCTGGACGTGGAGGTCTATGCCGTGGGCGGATTCGTGCGCGACATGCTGCTCGGCATCCCCAATGACGACATCGATCTGGTCGTGGAGGGTGACGGCGTCGTCTTTGCCCATAATCTGGGCGAGCGACTCGGGGCCAGGGTGCGGCCGCATCTGAAATTCCGCACCGCCGTGCTCATCCTGCCCTCGGGCCAGAAGATCGACGTGGCCACGGCCCGGCTTGAATACTATGAATATCCGGCCGCCCTGCCCATTGTCGAATTGTCATCCTTAAAGATGGATCTGTACCGCCGTGATTTCTCCATCAACACCCTGGCCGTGCACCTCTGCCCGCCCCACTTCGGTCGGCTGGTGGATTTTTTCGGCGGCCAGCAGGACATCAAGGACGGAATCGTGCGCGTCCTGCACTCCCTGTCCTTTGTCGAAGACCCGACCCGCATCATCCGGGCCATCCGTTTCGAGCAGCGTTTTCAGTTCAAGATCGGCGGGCAGACCGAGCGGCTGATCAAAAACGCCGTGCGCCTGAACATCTTTCAAAAACTGTCCGGAGCGCGCATCAGGCACGAGCTGCGCCTGCTGACCGAAGATTCGGCCCCCCTTGCCGCCCTGGTCCGCATGCGCGACCTGGGGCTGTTGCAGGAAGTGCATCCCCTGCTCCATTTCCCGCCGACCAAGGAAGCGCTGCTGGCGGAAATCGAAAAGATCATCACCTGGTACACGCTGCTCTTTCGGGAAGAAGCCCCGGACATCTGGATCGTCTATTTTCTGGGGCTGGTCTCGGGTTTCGACGCGCAGCAGGTGCAAGCCCTGACCTCACGCCTGCAGTTTCCGCCCAAACGGGTGGAGCTGGTGGCGTCCACACGCCGCCAGCTACGCCTTGTGGCCATGCAGCTCGCGCAATGGGCCAAAAATGAAGGCTCGCCCGCCGATCTGGTCGACATTCTCTCCCCATTATCCCTGGAGGGGCTGCTGTACGCCATGGCCAAACAGCGCAAGCAGGACCAGAAAAAAGCCATTTCCCACTACCTGACCCATTTGCAGGATGTGCGCATCGCCGTGACCGGGGGCGACATCAAGGGCCTGGGCATGGAGCCGGGGCCCCGCTATGCCACCATCCTGCGGGCGGTGAAAAGGGCCGTGCTGAACGGCGACGTGCACACCCGGGACGAACAGCTCGGACTGGCGCGGCGCATGGCCAAATCCCTGCAGGGACAATCGCGGGACGCCGCAGCCCTTTCTTGACCGGAGCAGCGCAATTCATTAACGATTTTTCGTCTTTTGGTCTGTCGTACAAATTTTTGGGAAATCATCATTTTACCAGGTTTGGAGGACGTATGCGCACACGTATTGCTCTTGTACTGCTGGCTCTTTTTTGTCTGGCCGGAAACGCACTGGCCAAGGATGTGGTCTTTGCCGTGGATGCCACCTACCCGCCCATGGAAATGGTTGACGCCGGAAAGAACATCGTCGGGTTCGGTCCTGAAATCGTGGCTGCCATGGGCAAGGCCGGCGGATTCAATCCGATCCTGAAAAACACCGCCTGGGACGGCATTTTCGCGGGACTTGCCTCCGGCAAGTACGACGCCATCGCATCTTCGGTTTCCATCACCGATGAACGCAAGCAGAGCATGGATTTTTCAAACCCCTATTTTGAAGTGAAGCAGGGCGTCATTGTGCCCAAGGGCTCCGCCATCGCCTCCGTGAAGGATCTGGCCGGAAAGACCGTGGCTTCCCAGATGGGCACCACCGGCTATTTCGTGTGCAAGAAAATCGAAGGCGCGACCGCCAAGTCCTATGATGAAATCGGCCTGGCCGTGGAAGACCTCTACAATGGCCGCATCGACGCCGTCATCGCCGATGACGCGGTGGCCTCCAACTACGCCCTGCAGCACGAACAGTATTCCAAGAAGCTGACCCTGGCCTTCCTCATCGCCCCTGAATCCCCGGAATACCTGGGTTTTGCCGTGAACAAGGGCAACAAGGAAATCGTGGACCTGATCAACAAGGGTCTGGCCGCCATCAAGGCCAACGGCGAGTACGACAAAATCTACGCCAAATGGTTCGGAACCAAATAATATAACCGGGGCAATCGCCCCGGTTTTCCTTTTTTCAAGCGACCACGACAAGGCCACTCATGACTTCACAATTTTCCAAAAAAGCTGTTAAAATCGATATCGGCGACGGTGCGGCCATACCGCTGAAAAAGGATTCCGGCCTTTTCAACGCATGGTGGCTGACTTTTTTCGGCGCCATAGGCATCATCACCTACCTGTGCGTGACCAAACCCGAGCCCTACTGGCGGATTCTTCAATTCCTCCCCGACGGCGTCGTGGTCACTTTTGAGGTCACCGTCCTGTCCATCATGCTCTCCCTGGTGCTGGGACTCATCACGGGCCTAGGGCGGCTGTCCCGCAACAGGGTTTTCAACCTGATCGCGTCCACCTACGTGGAAGTCATTCGCGGCATTCCACTCCTGGTGCAACTCTTTTACATTTATTATGCTCTGGGTCGGCTGGAGATCTTCAAAAATCTCCCGCCCATGGCTGCGGCGGTGGTCGCCATGGGCATCTGCTACGGCGCCTACATGGGTGAAGTCTTCCGGGCCGGCATCGACTCCATCGACAAGGGGCAGGCCGAAGCGGCCAGGTCCCTGGGTTTCAACCGCGCCCAGACCATGATCTACGTGATCCTGCCCCAGGCCTGGCGGACCATCCTGCCGCCCGTGGGTAACGAATTCATCGCCCTCTTGAAGGACAGCTCCCTGGTTTCCATTCTGGCCGTGTCCGACCTGCTGCGCCGGGGCCGCGAATTTGCCAGCGAATCCTTCATGTACTTCGAGGCATACACCATGGTGGCCCTGGTCTACCTGGTCATCACGCTCTTTTTGTCCAAGGGCGTCAGCAAAATGGAGCAGAGGTTGAACTATTATGAACGGGACTAGGCCCATCATCGAAATCAAGAACGTCTACAAGTTCTTCGGCCAGTTGCAGGCACTCAATGACGTCAGCCTGTCCATCAATCCGGGCGAAAAGGTGGTCATCATCGGCCCCAGCGGATCGGGCAAGTCCACCCTGCTCCGCTCCATAAACCGCCTGGAGACCATCGACAGCGGCTCCATCGTTGTTGACGGACTGGACATCAACGCGCCCAGCAACAACATCAACCAGATCCGGCAGGAGCTGGGCATGGTGTTCCAGAGCTTCAATCTGTTCCCGCACAAGACGGTGCTCGGCAACCTGACCATGGCACCCATGAAGCTCAAGAAGGTTTCGGAACTGGATGCCAAGAAGCGGGCGCTGAGCCTCCTGGACAAGGTCGGCATTCGCGAAAAGGCGGAGGTCTACCCGTCCATGCTCTCCGGCGGGCAGCAGCAGCGCGTGGCCATCGCCCGCGCCCTGGCCATGAATCCCAAGATCATGCTCTTTGACGAACCGACCTCGGCCCTGGACCCGGAAATGATCGGCGAAGTGCTTGACGTCATGGTCAAATTGGCCAGGGAAGGCATGACCATGGTCGTCGTGACCCACGAAATGGGCTTCGCCCGCGAAGTGGCCGACCGCGTCATTTTCATGGACCACGGGAAGATCGTCGAGACGGGCACGCCCGAACATTTCTTCACCAGTCCCGAGCATCCGCGCACCCAGAAATTTTTGAGCCAGATCCTGTAATCATGAAAACACTCCACGCGCCCTGGCGCATCAACTACATCCTCGGGCCCAAGCCCGACTGCTGCGTTTTCTGCCTGCCCGAGTCCACGGCCGGGGATGCCGAGCGCTTCATCCTGCACCGGGCCGAACACTGTTTCGTGATCATGAACATCTTTCCCTACAGCAACGGACACCTCATGGTCACCCCGTACCGACACGTCAGCAACCTCACGGACCTCGACGCAAGGGAATGTCATGAGATCATGGACTATGTACAAAAGAGCTGTTTTATCTTAGAGCAGGCGTTCAAACCGCACGGGATCAATATCGGCGTGAATATCGGGCAGGCGGCCGGCGCCGGGATCAAGGAGCACTTGCACGTGCATCTGGTCCCCCGCTGGAACGGAGACCACTCCTTCATGGCCGTCATGTCCGAGACAAGCGTTCTGCCCGAGCATCTGCGCTCGACCTATGATCGCTTAAAGCCATTTTTCAACAACCTTCAACGGTAGAGGTAGTACGGATGCGATATCTCAAGGTGTTAGGCCTGGTTGCACTTTTCTTTTTCTCCATGCTTTTCTTTGTTCAGAACCATGAAATCCTGATCCAGGAACTGGCGTTGGAACTCAAAGTCTTCGGCTGGCACTATATGACCGAAGCCGTCCCCTTCTATCTGGTCATCCTCATGTCTTTTGTGACCGGCGCCCTGCTCTGCACGTTCTACTTCTTTCTGGAAAGAATCCGCATGGCCAAACAGTGCAAACACTACAAAAAGGAAGTCGAAGCCCTGGAACGCGAAGTCGCATTGCTGCGTCCCAAGAGCATGGATGACTCCTATACGATTGCGGAATCCACCGAGAACATCCAAAACTGAGCATCCGGCACGATCCGTCGCCCAACTTGCTATCGTGCGTCCCAAGGGCTCATCCCTTCGGGACGCAATTTTTTTCCTTCTTCGGGATATATCATGCACACCACAGTTTCCACCTTTCTTGATACGAAACGGCATTGGCTCGTCACCGGCGTTGCCGGATTCATAGGTTCCAACCTGCTGGAAACCCTGCTGCGCCATGACCAGCAGGTCACGGGCCTGGACAATTTCTCCACCGGCCATCGCCATAATCTCGATGAAGTCCGGGAGGCCGTGACGGCCGCGCAATGGAGCCGCTTTCGCCTCATCGAGGGGGATATCCGCGAACCTTCGACCTGCATGGAAGCCTGCCGCGACGTGGATCTGGTCCTGCACCAGGCGGCCCTGGGCTCGGTGCCGCGCTCCATCATCGACCCCCTGCTGACCAACGCCAACAACGTGACCGGCTTTCTGAACATGCTCGTGGCCGCCAAGGACTGTGGGGTGAAGCGTTTTGTGTATGCCGCCTCAAGCTCCACCTATGGCGATCACCCTGGCCTGCCCAAGGTCGAGGATGTCATCGGCAAGCCCCTCTCGCCTTACGCGGTGACCAAATACGTGAATGAACTTTACGCCGAAGTTTTTCTGAAATCCTACGGTCTCGACAGCGTGGGCCTGCGCTATTTCAATGTCTTTGGTCAGCGCCAGGATCCGGAGGGGGCTTATGCCGCCGTCATCCCCAAATGGTTTGCCGGCCTGTTGCGCGGCGACGACGTATGGATCAACGGGGACGGAGAGACGAGTCGGGACTTCTGCTTCATCGACAATTGCGTCCAGGCCAATATCCTGGCAGCATGCGGCCGGAATCCGGAAGTTCCGGGACAGGTTTTCAATGTGGCCTATGGGCAACGCACATCACTGAATGAGCTTTTTTATCTCATTCGCGACGAAGCCGCCAAGGTCCTGCCTGCCTGCCAGCATGCGAGCCCCTCGTACCGGGATTTCCGGGCCGGTGACGTCCGTCATTCCCTGGCGGACATTTCCAAGAGCCAAAAGCTGCTCGGCTACGATCCCGCCCACGGCGTTCGTGAAGGCCTGGCCCTGGCCGGAGCATGGTATGCCCGGCATCTGACCCCCTAGGAGAATCGCATGCAATGGCTCAAGTCCCTGCTGGGGCTGCGCGAAGGTCACACCGACCTTTTCTCGCCCGTGCCGCCGAACCCGGCGCAAGACGCGCTGGCGGCCATCGACGAGCTGTCGCGCGCCATGAAGAATCATCATGGGGCGGTGGAAATCTGCTCGGCGCTGGGCAATCTCTACCGCCTGCGCGGAGAATTGGACCGTGCCATCCAGATGCGCAGTTCACTTTTGAGCCGCGCGGATTTGAACCGCGAGGATCAGGGCCGCATCTATTTTGAACTCGGACGCGACTATTCCCGGGCAGGCATCCTGGATAGAGCCCAGGAAGCCCTGCGCAAATGTCGCGACATTGGCGGCACCCATCCGGCGCTGGAATTGGAGATGGCCCTCCTCCATGCCAAAGGCGGAGATTTTCTGGCGGCCAGCCGTCAATACAAAAAAATGGGCCACGCCCCGCAGGCCGCCCATTACCTGGTTCGAGCCGCCACGGCGGGAAACGGGGTCACGGACGCAAGCCTGTTGGCCGAGGCCCGTGAGATTTATCCGGCTTCGCCCGAGGCGTGGCTGGAAGCCATCATGTTCCAGATTCGTCAGGAGGCTTGGGAAGAAGTATTGAACCTTCTGGCTCAGGGTTTATCCGCCGTCAGTCCGAATCTGGGTTTTGTGCTCATCGACCATCTCCTCGATTACGAAGATCCCGGAACTCCGGCGCAGGCCATCCTGCCGAACCGGTGCGTCGACACGTTGCTGGCCGTCATCGACAGGCAGCCGCAAAATCTGGCCCTCCTGCATTATGCCGGATGTCTGCTCCGCGCCCACGGCCGCGTCGAGGAAGCCAAAACCTGGCAGGAGAAGGCCCTGCTCCTCAGTCCCGCCTTCTGGCCCGCCCGGCTGGAGCTCTTGACCATGTCCCTGCCCGAACAGAACATGACCGCTGTCTTTGACCTGCAACTGGGATTTCTGCTGCGCAGGGCGCGGGAAATGAAGCGCTTCGTGTGCGGGCGCTGCGGCCTCAAACGCAGCCAGATCTTTTTCTGCTGTCCCAAATGCATGTCCTGGCACACCATCACCATCCGCCAACTCTTGAGCGACGACACAGCATGAGCACGGTCAAGATCACGCCCATGATGGAGCAGTTTCTGCGCGTCAAGGGCGAGTACCCGGACACCCTGGTCTTTTTCCGCATGGGCGACTTTTTCGAACTTTTTTTCGAGGACGCCGAGATCGCGGCGCGTGAACTGCAAATCGCCCTGACCAGCCGTAACCCCGGCGCGGAAAATCCCGTGCCCATGTGCGGGATGCCGCACCACGCCATCGATGAATATCTGCGCCAGCTTCTGGACAAGGGCTACAAGGTGGCGCTGTGCGATCAGGTCGAGGACCCCAAGCAGGCCAAGGGGCTCGTGAAGCGGGAAGTGACCCGGGTGCTGACTCCGGGCACGGTGGTGGAGGACATCAACTTAAGCGCCAAGGGGCACAATTTTCTGGGAGCCCTGCATTGGGACGCGGACCAGGGCGGGGGGCTGGCCTGGGTGGATTTTTCCACAGGCGTCTGGAGCGGCATCCAGACCAAAAACGAAGCCATGCTCTGGCAGTGGCTGGTCAAGATGAACCCGCGCGAGCTGCTCCTGACCGAGTCCCAGGCCTTGCCCAAGGGCCTGGAGCAGTGGCAGGCCAAACTCTCCCGCTATCCGCAAAAATCCTATTTCGACG
>CAXNFJ010000043.1:0-9572 GCA_964201165.1 Desulfomicrobium sp. | reverse complement strand
ACAAACACGCCCGGAGAGGGTCAAAATTGGAAGCCGACGGTGGGTCAGTTTTTGATGCCGTTTGACAATAGCAGCAATCGGCTTAGCCTCCCTGAGCAGTCTTGTGCCTAATGTGCGGTGGAACTCAGTGCAACCAAATATAGGGCGCAATAGTGGCGGGACGCTTATTCGAAAATGTACCGATGAACCTTTGACGAGAAGATAAGAGAAACCTTTTTGACGTGTGCTTTTTGAGGTGGTGGACATAGTTTTCACCGATGGCTGTTTGTACCAGCGACTTCAAAATAACCACTCTAAGCCCTTGTTTTCACAGCGTTGATATCCAGTTTCACCTTTTATTCTAGCTTGTTACCCCTGCCAAATATGAAATGGGTACGCAATTCTTCAAACGGAAGGAAAATTCGTACAATTCCCGCGAGGTGCGCAAAGAAGGGTACTTACGGTGCATTTTCGTTCTTGCACCTCGGTAAGGCTTTGGCTAGCAGCACGGGCATGAACACCTATGACGCCCTGTCTCTTTTCTCCGGCGGCCTGGACAGCATCCTGGCCAGCAAACTCATGCAAAGCCTCGGGCACAAGGTCCTGGGCCTGCATTTTGTCAGCCCTTTTTTCGGCAAACCCGGCCACGCCTCCGTGTGGGAGAAAGAATACGGCATCCCCATCGAAATCATCGACGTGGGCCAGGAATTCGTGGACCTCATGGCCGCGTTTCCGCCCCACGGCTTCGGCAAGGTCCTGAACCCCTGCGTGGACTGCAAGATCCTCATGCTGCGCTGGGCCAAGGAGCTCCTGCCTCGTTACGGCGCGTCATTTCTCATCTCCGGCGAAGTGCTCGGACAACGGCCCATGTCGCAACGCGCCGACACCCTGAACATCATCCGCAACGAGGCCGATGTCCGCGACGTGCTCCTGCGCCCCTTGAGCGCGGGGATGCTCCCGATTACCCCCATGGAGGAGTCGGGACTGGTGGATCGATCCCGGCTGCCGTCCCTGGTCGGCCGCGGCCGCAAAGGGCAGTACGCGCTGGCCAAGGCGTTGGGCGTCACCAAGATCCCGACCCAGGCCGGAGGCTGCCGCCTGGGCGAGCGGGAATCGGCCCGGCGCTACTGGCCCATCCTGCGCACCTTCCCCAAGCCGCTGAGCGGATATTTCGATCTGGCCAATGTCGGACGCCAGCTCTGGCGCAAGGACGCAGACGCGGCCACTGGCCATTGGCTGGTCATGGGCCGGGATCACAAGGACAACGAAAAAATCCTGCGGCTGGTCCGCCCCGAACAATACGTCTTCGTTCTGAAAAGCTTTCCCGGCCCCCACGCCGTCGGCTGTCCCGTGCCCGGGCAGGATTGGCCGGAAGAGATCCTGGGCGAAGCGGCGTCCTGCCTGGCTTCTTTTTCCCCCAAGGCCAGGCGGCACGGAGATGTCGTGGAGGTCTCGATAGCGCGGCACGGCGAGGAACGAATCCTTCGTGTTCGCCCCGACGCGGCTCACGGCTTCGAAGACAACCTGACCTGGCCCCGGACCAGGGCAGAACAAAAGCAGTGGGAAAGAGAATTGGCCGAAGTCCGATAGTCCTGTCCGCCTGATTTGGCGCAGCCGCCTTCTCTCCATGCACCCAACCGTCCAAGAAAATGACCCCACGTTGCCGGCATGGCCTCGCCGCCTCTTGACTCCTCTCCATTTACCGCCAATAGGAATGATTACCCATTATTCATCAACCTTGAACCGGTTTTCGGACACATGGAGAACGCTTATGAAAATGCTCATCATCTATCACTCCACATATGGACATATCCGGACCATGGCGGAGGCCGCGGCGAAGGTCGCGCTTGAAATCCCCGGAGTTGAAGCGACCCTGCGCCGGGTGCCCGAGACGTTGAGCGACGATGTCCTGGCCAAGATGGGCGCCCTCGACGCAGCCAAGGCCCAGGCCGACGTACCGGTGGCGACCGTGGAAGAGCTGGCCGCGGCCGATGCCGTACTTTTCGGCACGCCGACCCGCTTTGGCAACATGACCGGTCAGATGCGGCAATTCCTGGATGCGACCGGAGGGCTGTGGATGAAAGGATCTCTGGTCGGCAAGCCCGGCGGGGTGTTCGTCTCCTCCGCAACGCAGCACGGAGGGCAGGAATCAACCATCCTGTCGTTCCACACCTACCTCCTGCACCAGGGCATGGTCGTGGTCGGACTGCCTTACGCCTTCCAGGGCCAGATGCGTCTCGACGAGATCACCGGCGGCTCGCCCTACGGAGCCAGCACCATTGCCGGTGGGGACGGATCGCGCCTGCCCTCGGAAAACGATCTGGAAGGCGTCCGCTTCCAGGCCAGGCATCTGGCCAGGATTGGCCTGAAGCTCACCTAGACGGACCTGATCCAAGGCGTTGCGTATGCGACCCTGCGGTTCACGGATCGCGGGGTCTTTTGTTGCGTACAACTCCATCGACATCAGGTCTGGTATTTTATCCCCGTCTCGGGCATGAAAAAGCGGCGGATAAAAATTCCAGGGAGGCACCATGGCGAAGCAAACCACAGATGCACTGCAGGCAAGCCGAGAGCTCGGCGCGGACCCGATCGTCTCACGACTCGTCAGACGCATCTCGGAGGACAACGACTTCAAGCTCCGGACGGATTCCGACTGCGCCAAAGAGTTGAGCGCATCGGTCGCCGTCGCCTGCGCCCATGCCAGGTCCATGGTCGATGAACTGGGCGACCCCTTTATTCTGGACCGAAATCAGCACACGGCAAACGCCCTGGGTCCGGTGCTGTTCGACTCACGGCAAGAGGCCCTGGATGCCTTGCGCAACGCTTCCAAGGTCAAGGAGGTCTTTGCCGCCTCGACAGCCCGGGAATGCGTCTTCCTCCTGACCATGCACCGCCATGAGTACACTGTTTTCGGGAGCGAAATCGAAGGGGAGACGGTCAAGCGTGACGTGATGCAAAGAGTGGTGGAGTTTGGGGATCAACACTTTTCCAATGCAGCCGGCACGTTGAGGGAACTGCGCGACATGCTGGTGGAAAACGTGGTGCTCTACCTTGCCGGACTGGCGCTGCAACGCCTGCGCACGAACGAGAAGATGCGGGCCGAGATCCTGCATTCCGAAGAACTGCTCAAGGCGCAGTTGAAAACCCTCGAATATGCGCTCCTGGAACACCGGCCCTTCGCCGCGCCCAGCCAACTCCACGCCAAGCTCGCCCAGGGAGGGCAGGAACTGGAAGGCCTGACGGGAAGGCTTTCGGCGCTGACCGTAAAACCGGACAGGAACATTTGCCTCAGGGAAATCCAGGACATATTGCTCGCCCCAGAGCGCCATATTCATCTGGAGCGCGTCGAGATGCGGGTAGGGGATTTCGGGGTGAAGTCCGCCACGGGAAAACTGGTCCGCTTCCATGAATGTTGCTTCGGCGACGGAGAGAGGCTCGCCGTCTTCCTCGCCTCCATGACCCGCGACAACGCCCTATACCTCTGGCCGGACCTGGACACCGCCCGCTCCCGACCGTGAAGACCGGAGGCGTTCGCGCCTCCCCACACCCTCCCTCCCGACGTGGACCTACATCACAGCGTCCACCGCCCGCTCCTTTCCGCCGAACATCCGGCCCACCGATCGGGCCAGCTTGTCCAGATACAGAAAATAGACCGGGGTGATGTACAGGGTCAAAAGCTGGGAGGTGATCAGGCCTCCGACCACGCACAGACCAAGAGGCTGTCGGGATTCTCCGCCCGCGCCATAGCCGATGGCAATGGGCATGGTGCCCATGATGGCCGCCATGGAGGTCATCATGATGGGCCGGAAGCGGACTAGGCAGCCTTCGAAAATGGCTTCGGCCGGACTTTTGCCGCCACCGCGCTGAGCTTCAAGGGCAAAATCGATCATCATGATGGCGTTTTTCTTGACGATTCCGATGAGCATGATGATGCCTACGAACCCGTACATGTTCAGATCCAGGCCAAAAAGCTTGAGCGTGAGCAGGGCTCCGAATCCAGCCGAGGGCAAACCGGAGAGGATGGTCAGGGGATGGATGAAGGATTCATAGAGGATGCCGAGCACGATGTAGATGACCAGCACAGCCAGCACGAGCAGCACGCTCATGTTCTTGAGCGAACTTTGAAAGGCCTGGGCCGTACCCTGGAAACTGGCGCTGAAGGTGTCGGGCAGGGTGTTTGCGGCCACCTCTTCCACGGCGGCCGTAGCTGCTCCCAGAGACACGCCGGGCCGCAGGTTGAAAGCCAGGGTCACGGACGGCAACTGTCCTGAATGGTTAACGGAAAGAGGCCCGACGCCGGTGGAGGTCTCGACCAGGGTTTCCAGGGGCGCGAGCTTTCCATCTGCGGTGCGTACATACAAAAGCGACAGGGCCGAAGGATCCCGCCGGTACTCGGGAGCCAGTTCCATGACCACGGAATAGCTGTCCGTCGGGGCATAGATGGTCGAAACATCACGCGAGCCAAAGGCCGACTGCAGAGCCACCTCCACCTGCCGGGGCGAAACGCCGAGGCTCGCGGCCTTGTCGCGGTTGATCCGCAGGCGCACTTCGGGGTTCTTGAGCTGCAGATCGCTGGTCACGTCCTGCAGTTGGGGCAGGCCGCGCAGCGCTTCCTCCATGATCACGGAATATCGGTACAGTTCATCGGTGTCCGGATTCTGCAGGGTATACTGGTACAAGCTCTTGGAACTGCGCCCGCCGATATTGATGACTGGCGGGTTGACCAGAAAGGTCTGAATCCCCGGCAGGGTGTTCATTCTGGGGCGAAGCTTGGCAATGAGTTCATCGGCGGTCTCGTTACGCGCGGAGCGGTCCTTCAGGCGGATCATGAAGCGGCCCGAATTGCCCCCGGCGTTGGGGCCGCCGCCGCCGACCACGGACATGAAACTCTCAATGGCGGGCTCGGACGCCAGCACTTCATGCAGAGCCAATTGGTTGCGGACCATGTTGTCATAGCTGATGCCCTGCACCGCCTCGGTCACCCCGTTGATCTGACTCGTGTCCTCGCTGGGCAAAAAACCCTTGGGCATGCCCCGGAACAGAACCACAGTACCGACCAGGACCGCCAGGGAAACGAGAAAGGTCAGAAAATGATGGCGCAGGCAGACCGCGAGGCTCCTGCGGTACAGGTTCAAAAGGCCATCAAAAACCTTTTCCGAGGTCCGGAAGAGCAGTCCGTGCCGAGCCTCGTGTTTTTCCTTCAGGAAAAGGGAACAGAGCATGGGCGTAAGACTCAAGGACACAAATCCGGAAATGAGAATGGCCACGGAAATGACCACCGCGAATTCCCGGAACAAGCGGCCCACAATCCCGCCCATGAAGAGAACCGGGATGAATACTGCCGCCAGCGAGATGGTCATGGACAGGATGGTGAAGGAGACTTCCTTGGACCCGTCCAAGGCGGCCTGGAGTACGGGTTTGCCCATTTCCAGGTGGCGGACGATGTTTTCAAGCATGACGATGGCGTCATCGACCACGAAGCCTACCGCCAGAATGAGCGCCATGAGCGACAGGTTGTCCAACGAATAGCCGCACAGGTGCATGACCGCGAAAGTTCCGACCACGGACAGTGGCAGAGCCAAGCTGGGAATGACCGTGGCCCTCACGTTGCGCAAGAAAATGAAGATGACTCCGACCACCAGGCACATGGTCAGGATCAGGGTGAATTTCACGTCATCCACGGATTCGCGAATGGACGTGGAGCGGTCGTAAAGCACCGAAAGCTCTATGGAAGCCGGAATCTGCTCGGAAAAGGCGGGCAATAATTTTCGAATATTGTCCACCACCTCCACAGTGTTGGTCCCGGGCTGGCGCTGCACGGCCAGCACAATGGCCCGGGTATCCCCGCGCCAGCTGGCTATCTTGTCATTTTCCACACTGTCGAGGACCAAACCCAGATCCCCCAGCCGCACGGGTGCGCCGTTCCTCCAGGCCACGATCAGAGGGCGAAAGGCCGCAGCATCCATGAGCTTGCCGCTGGCCTGCACGTTCATGGCCGTATGTTCGCCGTAAAGGGTCCCCGTTGGCAGGCTGACGTTGGAACGGTCAATGGCCTCGGCCACTTCGTCCAGGCCCACATCCCGGCCCGCCAGGGCCTTGGGATCGAGCTGCACGCGCACTGCGTATTTCTTGGCTCCGTAAACCGAAACCTGGGCCACCCCGCCGATCATGGAGATGCGCGGGGCGATGATCGTGTCCGCGTATTCGTTGACCTTAGACATGGGCTGAGTCGCGGAGGACAAGGTCAGATAGAAGATGGGCGAGTCGGCCGGGTTGACCTTCTGATAGGATGGCGGACTGGTCATGTCCTCCGGCAACTGGCGCTGGACCTTGGAGATAGCGGATTGCACATCCTGGGCCGCCGCATCGATGGAACGCTCCAGGGCGAATTGCAGGGTAATGCGCGTGGAGCCGAGCGTATTGGTGGAGCTGATGGAATCGATGCCCGCGATGGTCGCGAACTGACGCTCCAGGGGGGTGGCCACGGTGGAGGCCATGGTCTCGGGGCTGGCACCGGGCAGATTGGCCGAGACCTGGATGGTCGGAAAATCCACGTTGGGCAGGTCGCTGACCGGCAGAATGCGATAGCTCATGACTCCGAAAAGCAGAATGGCCAGCATGACCAGGGTCGTGGACACGGGCCTGCGGATGAAGAGGGCGGCAATGTTCATTGCCCGGCTCCCTTCTCCATGCCCGTCTGGGTTGCGGGCCGCTCGGCCGGAGCTTGCGGCCGGACCGTTACCGCCGCGCCCGGAGAGAGCCGCAGGTGGCCTTCAAGCACAACCTTCTCCCCCCCCTGCAGCCCCGACTCGATGACAACCATGCCTTCGTTGCGGAGGCCCGTTTTTATCGGGCGGTATTCCACCGTTCCCGCCGGCAGGATGATGTAGACATACTCTCCTTCGGATCCCGGGCTGACGGCTTGGTCCGGCACAAGCACGACATCGCGCACGGTGCCGACCTTGAGGATCACATCGGCGAACTGGCCAGGCCATAATTGACGGTCTGTGTTGGCGAAGCGGGCTTTGAGGGCGATGGTCCCGGTTTTGGCGTCCACGCTGCTGTCAATAAAGGACAGGTCGCCGAACACGGATTTGTCCAGACCCGCAGGTTTGGCCTGGACCCGCAGAGGCCCGGCCGCCTGCGCGGCCATGATGGCTGAAAGATGAGCTTCAGGCACCGTGAAGCGCACGTTCACGGGCTCCACGCGGGTGATGACGACCATGGACGAATCGGCGTTGGCCTTCACCATATTTCCGGCATGCAGCTGGATCGCTCCGGTCCGGCCATTGATGGGTGAGCGGATTTCAGCGTAGGACAAGGCCACCGCGGCCGATTCCACGGCAGCTTCGGCCGCTTGAACTTCGGCCTGGAGCGCGGCCTGATTCGTGGTCGTTGTTTCCTGCTGGTCCTTGCTGATGAGATCCTGGCGCAGCAACTCGTCATTGCGTCGCTTGTCCTCCTCGGCCTTGCGCAGCTGGGCGCGGACCCGCTCGAGTCCTGCCCGGGCCGAACGCAGATCCGCTTCCAGGTCTCGTGAATCCAGGGAAAAAAGGAGATCCCCTTTGCGCACGTCCTGGCCTTCCACAAAATGGACCGCGCGCAGGAGGCCGTTGATGCGAGCCTTGATCTCCACCACTTCACTCGCTTCCACCGTGCCGATGGCCGAAAGCAGAATAGGCATGTCTCCGCGCACGGCTTCGCCCGCCACAACCGGAGCGGCCTTGGCTTTGGGCTTTTCCTGGGCCAGGGTGGGAAGTGCGGACGCAGCGAGCAACACCAGAAAGAAAAACGAAAATATGGACAAATTCCTGTAGTGCATGGGTGTCTCGGATTCGGGCTTGATGGAATGGATTAAGATTATTTACAAAAAGAGTACTGTAGAAGTTTTGCCCCCGTCAACGACGATCCTGCAACAATCCGGGCGCATGTTCCCGCCAAGCGTATCATCGCGTGTCCGCATATCCGCTGCCGATGGCGGAAAAGGGCAACTCAAGTCCCAATTCCGGCACATGTCGGCTGATCCAGGCAACGAACGTATTGCTGTTGGGGCCGGGAAAGGCCTTGTATTCCGTTTTCCAGGGATATGCCTGTGCTGCCCGGTCAACGGCATCGATCAATGCCTCCGCGCCCGGCCCCCTGTGTTCCTTCAGCAGCCGTGGAGGGGCGCCGTACCAGTAGCGATCCGGAATATCCTGCATGATGCGCATGACCGGTGCTCCCCTTGAGGCTCGCCAGCCGACCACGTCGTAGACGGTATAGGAGGTCTCTGCGGTCCGCTTGACCGCGATCCAGGTATGGATCGCGAACCAGCCGCGCCAACCCCAGGCATCCGCGCCGTAAACCTGTAACACCGCTTCGCGGGTCACGGCGGGATCGGGTGCGATTCCGGCAGGCTCGCGACTGGCGGTTCGCCAGTCCTGATTGGGAGAGCAACTGGCCAGCATCGCCGCGACAAGGATCAAGAACACGGAGCGCGTCATTCGCCCGCAACCATCTTTTCATCCGCCGGGGCACCATCGAGCACAATGCGCACGACCTCGCTGGCCACGAACAACCCGAAAATTCCCGTCAGATACGAAATCGAACCGATGGGCGTTCGCGGTCGGCCGCTCACGCCCTGTTCCGGCATCTCCTCGATGACCGGCTCGTTCTTGTTTTGGGCGCATTCCGTGGAAAAAACACAGCGCACTCCGCTCGTCACGCCTCGACGGCGCAAACGCTTGCGGATGATCTGGGCCAGGGGACACATGAATGATTTGGAGATGTCCGCGGCCTTGACCTTGGACGGGTCGAGCTTGGCCGCGGCGCCCATGCTGGCCACCACGGCCAAACCCATTTCCCGGGCCGCGACAATGAGATTGACCTTGGAATTGACTCCGTCGATGGCGTCCACCACCACGTCGAAGCGCGGCTCCAGCAGCCCGGACACATTCTCGCCGTCCACGAACACCATCCGCGCTTCCACCTTGCAGGCCGGGTTGATGTCCAGCACGCGCGCCTGGGCGACCTCGGCCTTGGGCCGCCCCACGGTTGACTCCAGGGCAAAAAGCTGGCGGTTGATGTTGGACCTGCTCACGGAGTCATGGTCGAACAGCACCAAGTTCCCCACCCCGGCCCGGGCCAAGGCCTCGACCACGTAGGAGCCCACGGCACCCAGACCGAACACGGCCACGGTGGCGCCCTGCAACCTCTCCAATCCTTCCTCCCCGATAAGCTGCATGGTCCGGGCAAAACGCATCATCATGTGTATCCTGCAAGTATGTTTTTATAAAACCTGTTCATCCGCGCCAAGGCGTGCCGGTCCGGGCGGGCAGGATAGCCTCGACTGTCTGACTGAGCCAGGCATCGTTTGACGAATCATTGCCCTGCGCTCGAAGCAGAAGCTTGTGTTCGAAGAAGCAAGGATTCGTCTCTACGAGGCCGACGAAGGAGTTTCGAGGCTGTCCTGCCCGCCCGGACCGGCACGCCGCCTCATCGCGTCAACTCCTCCCGCAGCAGCTGAAGAACTCCCGCGCATTGGCGGCAGTCCTCGCCGCCACCGCCGCCGGCTCCTCCCCCCGCAACTCCGCCAACGTCTCGACAATTATGGA
>CAXNFJ010000042.1:0-9722 GCA_964201165.1 Desulfomicrobium sp. | reverse complement strand
ATTCGGGGCCACGCTGACGATGCCTGGCATTGCGGGCATCATCCTGACGCTGGGTATGGCTGTTGATGCCAATGTGCTCATCTATGAGCGCATCCGCGAGGAACTGCGTCATGGGGAGTCTGTGGCCGGGGCCATTCATAACGGCTTTGCCCGCGCGACCACAACCATTATCGACTCCAACCTGACCACGGTCATCGCCGCCGTCATTTTGTATCAGTTTGGCACGGGGCCGGTGCGCGGCTTTGCTGTGACCCTGACCTTAGGTATTCTGGCGTCCATGTTCACAGCTATTTTCGTGTCCCGCATCTTCTTTGACGCGTGGTTGGCCAGACGGCAGCCCGGTACACAACCGAGTATTTAAGGAGCAGACCATGTTTTTTGAATTTATCAAACACGACACGAACATAGATTTCGTCGGATTGCGCAAGTACGCCTATTTTTTGTCTGCGACGCTGCTGCTCGTGGCGTTGGTTTCGCTTGTGATCAAGGGTGGCCCGCGGTATGGTATCGATTTCGCCGGCGGCTTCAATATCCAGGTCAAGTTCAGCCAGACGGTGGAATTGCAGAAGATCCGCACCGCCTTGGACAGCCCGGCATTGCCTGGCCTCGTGGTCCAGAACTTTGGAGATGCGAGTGAAAACTCGGTTCTCTTACGGGCTTCGTTTACCGATCAAACCGCCAATCAGGTGCGTGACGCAGTGAGCCAGGGGCTAAGTGCCCAGTTCCCTGATGTGCCGCACGAGATTCAAAGATTGGAGATGGTTGGCCCCAAGGTCGGCGCTGATCTTCGTGAAAAAGCCTTGCAAGCTATTTTTTACGGTGTCCTGCTCATCGCCACATATATATCCGGCCGCTTTGAGCAAAGGTGGATGGCTGCCGGACTTATGGCCGGGGGCTTGGCAATCGTTGTCTATATCCTGGAACTGCTCCATGCGCCCATGAGTTTGTCCGTCATCGCCGCGACCATTGCCGCCTTGGTGCTCTGCTTTGTACTGCGTCTCAAGTATGCGCTGGGGGCCATCGTCGCGCTCATTCACGATGTCATGTATCCTCTGGGGCTTTTCTCGCTCCTCAACAAGGATGTGGACTTGACCATCATCGCGGCCCTGCTGACCATTGTAGGCTATTCCCTGAACGATACGATCATCATTTATGACCGCATCCGCGAAAATCTGCGGGCCAAGGTGTCACCGTCCTTGGACGTGGTCATCAACAAGTCTGTGAACCAGACCTTGTCCCGGACGATTCTCACTGCCGGTACGACTTTTGTGGCCGTGCTCTCCCTGTATATTTTCGGAGGCGCGGTGATCAATGATTTCGCCTTGGCCATGCTGGTCGGCGTCGGAGTTGGAACCTATTCGTCCATCTTTGTGGGCGCCCCGATCCTAAGTCTCTTCAAACCACGGATTGATGTGGACGAAAAGGTCGCACCTGCTGCGGCTTGATTCTTTCACCGTGTTTTCTTTCCAAGGCGCTCTTCGGGGCGCTTTTTTTTTTGCAAGATCACGCGGGGCTTGTGCGTTCCCCGTTGCTTGGTTGTTGAAAGGCGGCTTTGTGAAATTTTGAACGTTATCTTGGCTCAATTTCTTCGTATGTTGGTCAGATCCAGGTGAAAAATATGACAAAAGGAGCAAACTTTGTTCAAGCTAATCAAAATTTGCCTTTTTCCGAGGAAGAGTGATAGGCGAAGCCATTCTTTATAAGCATTCTTGATCAACAGAAGTACAAGCTCTACATCGGCAAGGTAAATTTCAGGTTTGAAACAGATGTTTCTACAACGGGAGAGAAAGGGAGGTTTTATGTCGAAACGTTTTTATGTACTGGTCTTCTCCGTGCTATTCGTCATGGCGAGTGTTGGCGCTCCTTTATGGGCTCAAGACAACGCATCCGCCCCTGCCGCGACAACAACACAGGCAGCGCCTGCCACTGAAACTGCAGCGCCTGCTCCTGCCGCAGTCGCGGAAGCGCCGAAAGCCGCTTCGACCGATTCAAAGCTGGAAAAGGCCATTGCCAGCGCCCCTCAGGGCACGGAGAAAGGTCAGATTGATTCCACCAAGCCCGTAGGATTTTTGGGAATCCCCGGTGCTCCGAATGTGAGTGTTGTCATTGCGCTGCTTTGGGCCGTGTGGGTCGGCTGGATCTTCTCCACGGTAGGCGCCTTCGGCGGTGTCATGGCCGGCGTCGGCCACATGAGCGTCTTCGGCTTTGGTGAATATGCAGGTGCCTACAAAAAAACGGCTCCTGAGCTGGGCAAGGTCATTACAGACTCCATCAAGGCCTCGAACCAGTTTCTGGTCGGTACGTCCGCGTTGATCAGTTCCATCAATTATCTGAAGATGAAGCGTCTTGTCCTGCCGCTGGCCATCAGTCTTGGCTTGGGTTCCCTCATCGGCGCTTACGGCGCGGCCGCCCTGTCTGCCGGCAAGCTCGATTTCAAGTCCTATCAGGGCTATTTTGGCATCTTCGTTCTGGCTCTGGGCGCATATCTCATTTATGAAACCTCCCCCGCGGGTCAGGCAAGCAAGAAGACAGCCAAGGCTGCGGCCAGGGCCTTTGAAGACAACGCCAAAAGAATGCGGAGCGGCGAAAAGGTCGATTTGAATGCCGGGCTGAAGATCGAAACCTTCACCCCCTTCAACTGTTCGTTCACCTTCTTCGGCGTTCCTTTCAAGTTCAATCCGCTGATCCCCTTTCTCGGTGGTATCGTCATATCCGCCATTGCAGCCTTCCTGGGTGTCGGCGGCGGATTCCTGCTGGTCCCCTTCCTGACCAGCGTGACCCAGTTGCCCATGTATCTTGCCGCTGGAACTTCAGCTTTGGCCGTATTGATCAGCATGGTCACCAGTATCATCACCCTCATGACCAAGGGCACGCCCATTGACTGGGTCCTGATCGGCACCGAACTGATCGGCATCACCGTCGGTTCCCTCATTGGCCCCAGAACGTCCCAGTATTTCTCCGATGTCATGCTGAAGCGCATCTTCATCGTTCTGGCTGTGTACGTGGGTCTGGGCTATCTTTTGGCCGGTTTCTTCGGTATCAAGATTCCTGGCGTTTAAGTTTGATTATAAGCTCCCCCGGCCCAGCCGGGGGAGCTTTGGATTACCATGCTCCTACAAGCTTTCCATCTTCTCGACATCTGGCTCATAGCTCCATTCAGGTGGACTTCCTCGGCCATGACCGGCTTTATCTTCGGGTGTCTTGTGCTCGCAGTGCAGAGCGTGTTCATAGGCCGCCTCTGCACCAAGGCCATGATCAGGCTTCAGGGCAAGCATGGTCTCAAGCATGAACGCGAGGCCGCCGAGCGTTCGGGCCTGGCCATCGAAGCGTTGAAAGCCAATGACAAGAATGCCTATCTGGCTCAAAACACCCTGGCCAAGGATGCCTATGGTCACTCCGCCGCCCTGTCCGTGGGCAAAGTGACCGCCTCGCTCTGGCCGGCCGTCGCGGCCCTGGCATGGCTTGATCTGCGTTTTCGGAATATTCCGCTGGAACTTCCCTTTTCCATACCCGGCCTTGGGTCCTCCGTTCTTTATCCTTTTTATTTCATTCCTATTTATTTCTTTACCCGTTTTTTTTGGGCCTATGCCGAACGACGGTTTTTCCGTTGGCGCCAGACAAAGTGTGAATCCGGGCAATGATCGGGGGGGCCTGGGGATTGGCCTTTTTGGTTCATTTGCTTTAGATTTTCCCGGTCGGCGACCGCGCAATTTCAACTTGAAGTTCCGCAGTTGGCGGAATCTTCACCATGTGGCCGGCCGCAAGGACCAAGATGGATACAACGCGTCTGTTTTCCCACTGGACTTTTGACTCCTTCGCACCTGGCTCCATTCCTCGTGCCAAGTACAATGCCTTTTGCGAGATCCACCGACAAAGCAGTGTCTGTTTTGCCCTCCTCGCCCGTTTCGAGGAGTTGAGCACCGGACGGGCAATGGCGGACTGGTGCAGGGTTTCAGGCTTGGCCGCCCGGCTGAGCACGGCCATCCGCGATCTTGTGGACCAGCTGCAGATCATGAATCCGGTGGAATTCATGGACGCTCACGACTGGGTCGCCAAATTGAGTTTTTATACCCGCCTGTCCACCGAACATGGCTCCATACCGGCCCATCCTCCCTATCTGCTGATGCTTGGCTCGGAAGAGGCGAAAAGTGGATATTCGTGGGTTCCGCAAGCGCTGCACCTTGAAAAGTCCAGGCCCGCGCTCATTGTCACCCCATCCCTGTACCAGTATTTTATTGAAGCAAACGACCTGCGCGGCAAGCTTGATGCGTTGTTGCGCAAACTTGACCTCAAAAACAAGGTCGCGACGGAGGAGCTGGGCGGAAAGGCGCGGGCTTTGATTCGTGCCGGGTCTCTGCCGCAACGTCTGCGGAGTGAACTTGAGATCGCGGCCGTGGAGCTTGCTCCGGGCGGGAAGTTTCTGGGTCTGCGCATTTTTGTGGGCACGGGTCCTGACGCCGTCCTGATCGGCCAGTGCGGGGGGGGGCGGCCTTCAGACTTTGTTTCCGCCTGGCTTGAGGCCGTGACGTGCAAGTTTTCATCCTCAGCGCTTGCCTTGCGCCTTTCCCTCGGACGTGCCGATGAAGAGCATCCGCTGACCGTGATCGCGTTTCCCGCGGACACGGCCGACGGTGCCGACACCTGCTCCCTGTGGAATGGCACGCCCGATGCGGGGGCCCTTGTCGCCCGGCTGGAACAGATTCTGCCCCGGGTGACGCAGCTGCATGTCTTTCAAACCCAAGGCGCTGCGTTGCGTCCCGAGCATTGTCGGTCCCTGCACGATCTGGTCTGTTTGTGTCTGGAGCGGGGGCTGGCCCAGATTTTTTCCTTTGCCGGGGAGCCGGCCCGAGGACTGGCCGGGATCAAACAGCTGCGTCTTGAGATCCCCGTGGTCATCAATATATTCAATCTCGGCGGGGGGCTTTTTCCGTCGGCTGCGGAGCGGGCCGCGATCTCCATGGAGGATGTGCGCTCCATTCCGGCCTGGTCGTTGCTTCTGGGCCTGGTCTGTCCTGCGGTGGTTTGGTCTGGAGCGGAGCCTGAAGAGTCGTCGTCCAGACCCCATTACAGCAGCTATGCGGTCCTTTCGCAGTTTTTCATGCACTGCACCTTGCGGCTTGCGCAGAATCTGTATGTGGTGGAATGCTGCTGTGAGGAGGGCTCGGAGAAGTATATCCAGTTCCGCTTCAAGGGCGGGTCCGGGCGGAGTGCGGAGCGCGGGCGAAGGCTCGAAATTGTGCGTTTGATCCTGGAAGGCGAAGGATTCGAGGTCATTTCGAGCGGTGATTATTTGGAGGCGATGCGTGAAGGGGAGGAGGATGTGTACCTGCAACGCAACCTGGTTTGTCTCGGCCTGCTCATTGCCTGGATTCAGACCGCGGGGGTCGAGGCGCTCGGAGAAATGACACCGGAGCAGGGCCGGGACCACCTTCGTGGTCTGCTTACCCGTTCCATGTCCGATCCGACTTAATCCTTGCGGAAGTGGCATCCCCGGTTGGTCTTGTTGCGCAGCGCCGCCGTGGTCACGATGTAGGCGGTCTGGCAGCCGTGGAAAAGGTCCACGGATTCCTTGCAGATGCGGATGGATTTGTAGAAGGAATGCAGCCTTTTGTTCAGGTTGCGCAGGTCTTCGAAGGCCCGCTCCAGGCGCGGGGTGGTGCGCATGATGCCCATGTAGTTCCACATGGTGCTGCGGATGGTGGCCCAGTCCTGGTTGATGAGGGCCGGGTCCTCCATCTGGGTCTTGCCCGAGGTGATCCAGTCCGCGATGGAGTCCTGCAGACGCTTGCTCAGCACGCATGAATTTTCATAGCGGTCATGGATGTCCTCGGCCGCGCTCATGCCCCACAGCAGTCCCTCCAGAAGGGATGTGGACGCTAAGCGATTGGCTCCATGCACGCCGGTACAGGCTATTTCTCCGGCCGCGTAAAGCCCGTCCAGGGTGCTGCGGCCTCTTTTGTCCACCAGCACTCCTCCGCAGGAATAATGCGCCGCCGGCACCACCGGGATGGGGTCCTTGGACATGTCCACGCCAATGTCCTTGCACTTCTTGTAGATGGTCGGGAAGCGCTTGCGCAGGTTCTGGTCCACGTAGTTGGCTGCGTCCAGAAATACGCAGTCTTCTCCGGTCTTGAGCAGTTCGTCGACAATGGCTCTGGTCACGATGTCGCGCGGGGCCAACTCCATGCGCTCGTCGTAGCGGGCCATGAAGCGCTCCCCTTTGGCGTTGAAGAGGCGGGCGCCTTCGCCGCGCACGGCTTCGGAGATGAGAAATTTGCGGTCCGCTCGGTGAAAGAGGGCAGTGGGGTGAAACTGGATGTATTCCAGATTCATGACCGTGGCGCCGGCCCGGTGGGCCATGGCCATGCCCGAACCGATGGACGAGGATGTGTTGGTTGTGTGCAGAAATATCTGGCCGAGGCCCCCCGTGCACAGGACCGTGAAATCGGCCAGGATGGTGTTCGGTTCGTTTGTTTCCGCATTGAATACGTAGGCGCCCACGCACTGGTTGGTCAGCTGATAGCGAAACTCGAGCTTGGTGGAATGGTGGCGCGTGGCCAAAAGGTCGATGGCCGTGCGGTTGTAGAGGATGCGGATGTTGGGATGTTCAACCACCGCCTTGACCAGACTGTCCTGAATGGCCCGGCCGGTGTAATCGGCGCAGGTCAGGATGCGGTGCACGGCATGGCCGCCTTCCTTGGTCAGGTACAAGTCGCCGTCTTTGGTGTGGTCGAAGGGCACTTGCACCCGTTCGAAGAGGATTTTTTCCACGGCCTTTGGCCCCTCTTCGCACAAGTACCGGACCGCGGGGGTGTGATTGTATTCCCAACCGGCAGTGGTGATGTCCTTGGCCAATTTATCCGGCGTGTCGTCCGGGCTCGTGTACACGATGCCGCCTTGGGCCAGGGCCGTGTTGCCGTTGTCCAGCGTGCCGCCGGAGGAGAGCAGGGTCACCTCGTGCCCCTTGTCGGCGAGGCCCAGCGCTGCGGTGCAACCGGCGATACCTGAGCCGATGACCAGAATTTCTGTTTTCATGCGGGAGTGGGTCATGCGTTCTTCCTAGCGGCAGGCTTCCAGCATGCGTTCCAGGGCAAGGCGCGCGGGCTGGGCTATGTGTTCGTCGACCCGGACGGGCATGGCCGTGTCCAGTTCATGCAGGGTGCGGGCAAGATTTTCTTCCGTGATCTTGGCCATGTTCGAGCACAGTGCCCTCCGCAGCGGCCGGATGGCCTTGTCCTGATGCCGCGCCGCCAGACGATTGACCAGGTTCCACTCCGTCCCGATGTAGATGGTGCTGCCGCTGGCAGTCTCGGCCACGGCCTTGATTAGATAGGAGGTCGATCCGGCACCGTCGGCCAGGGCCACCACTTCCGGGCTGCATTCCGGATGGACCAGGATGATGGCTTCGGGTTCGGCTTTGCGGATGGCCGTGATTTGCTCCGGGTTGAATTTGGCGTGGACGGCGCACAGCCCTGGCCAGAGGAACAGCCGGTGCGCACGGTCTGCCGGGGCGACGAGGCTTCCTGCGCCGCGAATGTCGAGGCGTTTGAGTTCGGCGTCCCGTAGCCCCAGGATTCGGGCCGTGTTCCGGCCCAGGTTCGCATCGGGCAGAAAGAGCACCCCGTCCCCCTGGTCCAGAGCCCAGCGCAGCATGGTTGCGGCGTTGGCCGAGGTGCACACGCTGCCGCCGTGACTGCCGCAAAACGCCTTCACTGCGGCGGAGGAATTGACGTATGTCAGGGGGATGATGCGCGCCCCGTCCCGGTTCAGGGCATTGAGGACGGTCTCGGCCAGAGGGGCCGGCACCATTTCCGCCATGACGCAGCTGGCACCGGGGTCGGGGATGTGCACTTTCTGTTCGGGCCGGGCGAGGATGGCCGCTGTTTCGGCCATGAAATGCACCCCGCAGAAAACGATGTGTTCGGCGCTTAAGCCGTCGATGCGACGGGCCAATTCCAGGGAATCATCCAGAATGTCGGCATGCTGGACAACGGCATCGGACTGATAGTGGTGAGCCAGGATGCACAGCCGGGAGCCCAGTGTTTTTTTACTCTCGGTGATGGTTTGCGTCAGGGTCATGCTTCCTCCCGGGGGCTCTGAGTCAGGCGCATGGAGTAGTCCGCGACGGTTGCGGAGTGGGTGATGGCGCCGGTGGAGATAAATGTCGGCCGCAGCTCGGCCAGGGCTTTGATGGTGGTCAGGGTCACGTTGCCGCTGATCTCCGATTCGATGTGGGGCGGGATGAGGCTCAAGGCTTTTGCCGCGGTCTCCACAGGCATGTTGTCAAGCATGATGCGCTGGGGCGAGAGGCTCACGGCTTCGCGCACGTGCGCCAGCGTCCGGCATTCGACTTCCAGGGGCGGGCAGACGGCGTAGGCTGCCCTGACCGCGTTCACGGCTGTGGTGATGGACCCTGCCTGGTCGATGTGGTTGTCTTTGAGCATGAGCATCTCTTCGAGGTTGGCCCGGTGGTTGTGACCGCCGCCCATGCGTACCGCGTATTTTTCCAGATAGCGGTGTCCGGGCGTGGTCTTGCGGGTGTCCAGTACGCGCACTCCCGTGCCTTCCACCGCCTGGACAAAGCGTTTCGTGGCATTGGCCACTCCGGAGAGATGGCAGATGAAATTCATGATGACCCTCTCCGCCTTGAGCAAGATCGGTGCCGAGCCCCGGATGCGGGCCACTTCCCGGCCACGCTCGACCGCGTCTCCGTCGGACGCGAGCAGCGTCACGAGGGGAGCGGGGCATTGCATGCGTTCAAGCACGATGGAGATCAGGGGCAGGCCCGCGACCAGGGTGTCCTGCTTGGCCACGATGGACGCGTGCAGGAGGGATGTGGGCGGAAACAGGGCCTCGGAGGTCAGGTCGCGGCCATCTTCCTCCAGCGCCAGATCAATGAGCTGGTGCAGCATGGTCAGTCGGGTATCGCGGAAAAATTGAAAAAACATGCCGGGTTCCTTGCATGGATGGATGTTTGGTGTGGCTGTTGACTAGGAAATGGACCTCGCGTCGTCAAGCCGCATCTGGGCCATTGCCGGTTGCGCTCGACGGTGCCGCGTGTCATGTTGGCCCATGCGTTGTGTCCAAAAGAACCGGCGCGGCATCCCCTCAGCAGGAGTGTTGAATGAACTGCATCGAGTCCCTTCTGGCCAAGATAACAAAAAATGCCACGCCTCGACTACTGTGCAATGGCTTTGTCTGCTGGCTGGTTCATGCCCAGCCCCTGCCGGTCAGTTTTTTTCAATCCTTGACCGATATCGGGGGGTGGTCCCTGGCGGAAGAAAGCATGCAGAGCCTGTGGTTTTTTCCCTCCCCCGAAGTCATGCTCGGTCTGGCCCGGCTGCACACTTGGGCCCGCCTCCATCCCATGTCCACGGCCATCAGCGTCTTTGAGGGAAGTCTGGTGGTGGATGACAAGCTGGGACAGTCCATCAAGGTCAAGTCGGAACTGCAGAGCCTCTGCGCCGAGTTTCCCAAAAGGCTGATCGTTCGTGTCAGCGCGCGCTTGCGGGAATTGGGGCGCAGCCTTGCTGGGTTGTCGTTCAAACATGTCCAGAATCCGGACGGTTTGTCCGGAGAGTGGTTCGAGCTGGAAGCAAGCGAACAGGTCAGTGTCACCTACAGCACGAGCTGGCTGTGGGTGATCCGGCCCCAGGGCTCCCGTCAGGACAAGATTTTCTCCAAGGGTTGGAGGGCCTATTTTGAACGGCTGGAAGCGATTT
>CAXNFJ010000041.1:0-9726 GCA_964201165.1 Desulfomicrobium sp. | reverse complement strand
CATTTTCCATGGACGCCAGCCGGTCGTAATTGCGCAGTTGCCGCCTGATCGACGACCAGATCCCGTTCTTGAACCACTGCATCCAGTCCGCCCCATAACTGACGCGCAAGCCTCCGAGCCCCGGCACGGAAAGCAAGCTCATGGACACCCACCCCTCCCTGCGGCCGATGCGATTGACCTCCTCATGGAGAAAGGTGCGCAGCCCTTCCCGCGTGAGCAGCCCCGTTTCCGTGTCCAGGAGCCGGGACGCGGCGTAGTCGCGGCACAGGGTCATGACGCGCAGGGCCTTCCTGATTTTCCATTCCAGCTCCAAGTCCATCCAGGGCCCGGCCATGTAGTCATCGACCTCGACGGCGCTGGTGAAGATCGAGACCAGATCCTTTTGCGGACCAAGCAGGATGACGTACGACGGAATCAGGGAACGCCTGTCCGCCCTGGCCCGTATCATGGCACAGAGCTCCAGGCCGGAAATATCCAGCCCCCGGGACGCGACCAGCAGGCAATCATACTCGGTGTCCTCCGTCAGCGCCACGGCCTTCAGGTGACCGCGTACATGATCGATCCGCAGGTCGAGCCGTCGCAGCACGATCATCATTTCCCGTGCAAGGTCCTCGTCGGGCTCCACGAGCAGAAAGCGAAACTGATCATTGTCCGGCGGAGCTGCAATCATGCGTGTCATCTCTGTTGGGGCAGGAGTGGATGGGAAAAAACCTGGATCTATCCAGACTTCCGGGTAACAGACGAGGGGGCTCCTTGTCCACAAACCCCGCGCGAAGCGCGCCTTTAAGATTTTGCTCTTGGGTACAATATTGTGTATGGAGCCCTGACCAAAGTGGAAGCCATGCATGCATAATCCGTTCAAATCCCTTGAAAAAGACCCTGCGTTACGGTCCCATCTGAAAAAAAAAGCCCATAAAAACAGGGCTGTGCAGACCGCATCGCCAGGTTCGGAAAATGTCGTCACGGAACCCAAATCCGAAGACGATCTCTTTTTGCATGCGTTTTCCGACGTCGCGCCCCTGTCCAAGGGCGGCCGGGACATCGCCGGCCCGGCCAAACCCAGAGCCGTGACTCCTCCTCCCCCGCCATCCTTTGCCCGTCTGCTGGAAGAGCACATTGAATTCGACATGGAATACACCCACGAATTCATGACTGGCCAGATCCGGGGCTTGGACGCCAAGATTTTCCGCAAGCTCAAAGCCGGGGAATTCAGCATGCAGGGACACCTCGACCTGCACGGCATGAATGCGGACCAAGCCAAGCTTGCGGTTATTGACTTTTTGCGGCGCAGCTACATGGAAGGCAAACGTTGCGTGCTGCTCATTCCGGGACGCGGACTCAACTCCCCCATGGGACAGGGAGTCCTGCGGCAGGAACTTTCCATGTGGCTGACCCAGGCCCCGCTCAAGCGCATCGTCCTGGCCTTCACCACGGCCCTGCCCAAGCATGGCGGCAGCGGGGCCGTCTATCTGATGCTGCGTCAGGTGCGCAAGGACAGAGGCAAAATCGCCTGGGAAGATATTTTCACTGACCTGGACGGCTGATTTTTCACACATATCCATACTCAAGGACCAGAACATGGGCTTTTTCTCACGCATCAAAAAACTCTGGGGCCCAGAGACCGAGCACATTTCCACGCAGCCCGAGCAGGCGGCAGGCGCCACGCCGGATGCGCAGCTCCCGGCCGAGGAGCCCGTGCGGCAAGTCCGGGCATCTGCGGCCGAGACGCCCGCTCCCGTGCATCCCCGCCCGCAGGACGAATCGGTCGCCCCGCAAGCGGAACGCGCACCCGAAACGGACAGCACGCCCGCCCAGCCCGCCAAGGAAAGCGGCTGGCGCAAACTGCTCGGACTCGCCGCCAAAACCGAGGACCGGGCGCCCGCCTATGAAGCCAAGGACGAAATCCCTGCCCCGCTTCAGGCTCCAGCCATGGCCGAACTTTTCGTGCAGGAAAAACCCGTGGCCAAGGGTGAGCCGCTGCCCTGGCAAAAAGCCCTGGTCCAGGCCCTGAACGAGGCCGAACCCAAGCTGTCGACCTGGATGACGCATATTCTGGACGGCGTGGACCGACGCTCGGAAGCGCTGTGGGAGCGGCTGCGATTCCTCTTTGCGCAGCTGGAGGTGCCGGCCGGGGAAAGCGAGGACTTCATCCGCCGCTTCGATAAATGGCTGGTGGACATGGATTACGACCATGTGGCCGAATTCCGTTCGGAGTTGCAGTACCGCATGGCCCTGGCCCTGGAGCTGGAAGACGAGGAGGACGAGCGTAACCGTCTTTTCCTGAAGCTCTCCGCCGGCCTCGGCAAGACCCGCGAGCAGCTGACCATGCGCATCGACCAGCTCCTGGCCATGGCCGGGGGCTATGACGACGATTTCTGGGATGAGCTGGAAGAGATCCTGCTCATGGCCGACGTGGGCGTGAACGCCACCCAGGAGCTCTTAAAACGCCTCAGGCCCAAGGTGCGCATGGCCGGAGGCCGGGATGCGGCGGATTTCAAGGCCCTTTTGAAGGAAGAGCTGGCCGGGGTCTTTATCGAACCCAAGGCCCCGAAAGCGCCCCAGCCGCCTGAAGTGGTGCTCATGATCGGGGTCAACGGCGCGGGCAAGACCACCACCATCGCCAAGCTGGCCCACCGCGCCCAGATGCAGGGCCGCAAGGTGCTGGTCGCGGCCGGGGACACGTTCCGGGCCGCCGCCATCGAGCAGCTGCAGGTCTGGTCCAAACGCGTCGGAGCCGGATTCTATGCCAAAGATCATGGCAGCGACCCGGCGGCCGTGGCCTTCGAGGCCGTGGAATACGCCATGCGGGAAGGCTACGATCTGGTCTTCGTCGACACCGCCGGACGCCTGCAGACCAAGCACAACCTCATGGAAGAATTAAAGAAAATCAACCGCGTCCTAGGCAAGAAGCTTCCCGGCGCCCCCCACCGGACCATCCTGGTCCTGGACGCGACCACAGGCCAGAACGCCCTGTCCCAGGTCAAGCTCTTTTCCGAGGCCTCGCCCGTGGACGAGATCGTGCTGACCAAGCTCGACGGCACGGCCAAAGGCGGAATCATCGTGGCCATCGCCCTGGAATTCAAGATCCCCATCAGCTTCGTGGGCCTGGGCGAAAAAATGGAAGACCTGCGCCCCTTCTCGGGCCAGGAATTCGCGAGCGCCCTGTTCGACTAAAAAAAAGCGGGCCGCGATCCTGCCCGCTTGCCCGCTCTTTCATTGCCACGGGGCAATGCCGTTAAAGGCTTTGCCCCGTTTTTCCAAGCACTTCCCGCAGGCGTTCCACCCGCCGCCGGTTGGCTCCAAGATCCCACCAGCCGAGCCGCGACGCGGAACGGACCTGGATCACATCCCCATCCTGCCGGCATTCCAGATCATCCACAAAGCCGAAGACCCGCGACCTGAAGGTGGCGTGCAGATATCCCGGTTCCTCGCGCTCGATGCTCCCGCCCAGGGAGATGACGGCCTTGCGCAACCGCTCCCATCCGCCATCGACGGAGGAGGCCAGAGGCTCCAGGTCCCGGTCCGGCATTTCCGAGGACACGCAGTTGGGCGACCCCGGACACGGTCTGAGCGCGCCGTTCACGAGCCCCCCTGATCCGGACGCGCAGGAGACAAGACCCAGACAGACAAGAATCACCAGACTGGCCGTTTTCACGCGCACCCCCGTCCCGATTTTATCCACCATCACGGGGAAATTCCCGCCACCAGTACGCCCCGCGCCAAAAATCGCTCGGTCATGGAAAAGACAGGCGCACATCCTCCACCCGCTCGGGATCACCCTGCGCCCAATCGGGCAGCCACATGGCTGAAAAACCGGGCATGTCCACCCGCCAGTGATGCAGCCGCAGTCCCTCTGCCTCGCCCGCGCCATAAACGGGGTCTCCCACCAGCGGGTGCCCGGCGTGGGCGAGATGGGCGCGGATCTGATGCCGGCGGCCCTTGAAGATGCGCGCCAGAACCAGCGTCTTCCCATCCGCGCGCTGCACCGCCTTGGCCCAGGTCCAACGCAGGTGCCCGTCCTCTTCATCGGAGACGCGCACGACGCGGCGCTTTTCATCCAGAATCCTACCCCGCAGTTCCAGGGCATCGACCTCCCCATGGACCAGGGCCAGATACCATTTACTGACCAGTCCCTCGTCCTGCCAGGACTTGTAGGCGTCCACGTCTGTGTCCCCGACGGCGGCCAGGACCAGACCGCTGGTCAAAAAATCAAGGCGGTTGACCAGCCGCCACCCCTCCAGGCTAAGAGCAGGCAGCACGGATTCCAGGCAGGGCTCTCCCCGGCCGGCCACGCTATGCAGCCCGGCGGGCTTGGCCAGGGCCGCGAAACGTTCGTCGCGGGCGACGACATTCACCGCGGGACTCACGGGAGCGATGGACGCGGGCATGTCGGCAGAACTCACGGGAGGGATCAGACTGACCCGCTGTCCGGGCCGAACTCGGCCGCCCTTGGGAAAAGGCCGGTCATCGACCAGGACCTGGCCCTGCTCGATCAAGGCCCGGGACCGCCGCAGCCCCAGCCCCAGATTTTGGGCCAGGACCTTGTCCAGCCGCGCGGGCGGAAGGTCTTCAGGGTAAACAAAGGCTTTTGTCATGGGAGTTCCAGCGGATCGGCCGACCGTCGCCAAGGGCCACGTCGGCTGTCCAGGGTGTGCGTGTTTCCGGGAAGTTGTGGCGCGTTCAACGCCTTTACAGAGGGCGATATCCGGGCCGCTCCAGTTCGACAATGGACATCCAGGTCGCGGTCAGGTCCTTGTCCCACTGCGAACCCGCCCCCCGGTCCAATGTGTACAGAACCTTGTCGAGAGGCAGGGACTGGCGGTAGGCGCGGTTGGAGGTCATGGCCTCATAGCTGTCGGCCAGACAGATGATGCGCGCCATGAAAGGCACCGCGTCTCCGGCCAATCCATCGGGATAGCCCAGCCCATCCATGCGTTCATGGTGATGGTAGATGATTTCCGTCACGTCGCTCATGGCGCCGACCTGGCCGAGGATTTCGCGGCCCATGAAGCTGTGGCGCTTCATGTTTTCGTACTCGTCCTCGGTCAGCGCCCCGGGCTTGTTCAAGATGTGGTCGGGGATACCGATCTTTCCGATGTCATGGAGCATTCCGGCGATATGCAATCGGTCGAGCTCCTTGGAACCGAGTCCAAGGGCCTGGCCCAGCCGGCAGGCATATTCGGCCACGCGCTCCGAATGCCCCCGGGTATAGAAATCCTTGAGCTCCACGGCCTGGGCAAAGGAACGGATGACATCCTGGTTCAAGGCGCGCAGGCGCGAGTAGAGATGGGAATTCTGCAGGGATGAGGCGGTGTGTGACGCGAAGACGCCCAGGAGTTGCAGATCCTGCTCGCAGTACAGCCTGTTTCTTTCGTCGCGCAGCAGGGCGATGACTCCGATCCGCTTTTGGGGCAGGTCAAGGGGCACGGCCATGATCGAATAGGGAAAGCCCTGCGGAAAAAATGAGATATTGAACGAAGACTGCTTCATGGTGAACTGGTCAAGCAGATACGTCCTGCCTTCCCGCAAGATTTTCTCGCACAGCTTGGTCACAAAAAGCCGCAACACGTCGCTTGACTCGAGCAAGCTCCCCTGAATGAGGGTCGGGCCCGGCTCCAACATTTCGGGCACAAGCAGGCAGACCGCGTCCGGTGTGAAATTGGCGCGCAGGTGAATCAAAAACTCCTCCACCACGGCCACATGATTGAGCTGACTGCCCAGGCTCTTGCTCAGGTTGAGCATGCGCACCACGGCCGAAAGCTTTTCCTGTTCCTTGCGGGCCTTGCGCTGCTCCAAAATGGAGCGCACCCGCAGCAGCATGTGCTTGATGTCAAAGGGCTTGGCGATATAGTCCGCCGCGCCGTTCCGCATGATGTCCACAGCGGTTTCCGTCGTCCCGTAGCCGGTCATGACCAGAAAATCCACGTCCAGATGCCGCTGCCGGATCTGGCCCAGCAGATCCTGGCCGTTCATGTCAGGCATGCGCAAATCGCTGATGACCAGGTCATAACCACGCCCGCTCAGCTTTCCGAGAGCCTCCTGCCCGTCAGCGGCCAAGCCCACGACATAACCGGCGCCTGACAGGGCTTCCTCGCAAATTTCCCGGAGCGCGGGTTCATCGTCCACGACCAGCACTTGAAACGCTGCAGTCATCTCTCACCTCTCCGGCTGGATCAGTATTGCTTCTCAGATAAATCGGCCGAAGTTCGTAGCCATTTATGTACTTCATCACACTAATTTAAAATCAAATATCTGACAACATGACGAAAACTAAAAATAATCCTTGCCAATCAAAATCATCTTGGCTAGATAGCATTTCCTCAATCGGGATGTGGCTCAGGCTGGTAGAGCGCTGCGTTCGGGACGCAGAGACCGGAGGTTCAAATCCTCTCATCCCGACCAGAAATTTCAAGGGCTTATGATTAAAAATCATAGGCCCTTATTTTTTGGTAATATTTTTTGGTAATACAACGCGCCCAGGAACCCGCATTTCACCGTGCGAGCGCACACGGTGAATAAATTTTCTCCTCGACAAATGAGAAGTGGCGTGCGCTCAGAAATGCTAATTTGCCGCGCCTTTCCAACTTCCTCTCGCCTAAATATAGCTCCCCTTCGCGAACTCGCTCGACATATTTGATACTCGGTACCAAGACAACACGCTTACGATCTTTGCAACCAGCCGTGAATAAAGCTCAGGAGCGAAAACAGCGCCGTCAATGGGCAACGTGCCGTGGTAAAGCCGCGACGTGAAACTAAGTAATTCATCCGTATTGACGACCATGGCTTGGAGAAATATGCACAATTACAGTTGTGCGTTCTGTAATAACGCCAACTTCATCCTCGTGATGCGGCGATTTTGAAAACATGGAAAGCATTGCCATAGAATGCCTAATCCGATTGTGGGAACTTCAATGCCGATGTTAGCCTATGCCCTAGTACCGTATAATATTTAAATTTTCGGATAAAGCCGTTTCAGTTTGATCCTGGCGTTTTCGGTTTTGAATTGCCAGTCGATTTTTCGAAAACGATTATTCATGTTTTTTTCCCAGGCAGCGACTTCTGCCTGCATTATGGCCATGTCAGCAATTCTGCGACTCAAGCACTGCCCCTTAAGGGCACTGAGTTCGATCTCGGCCATATTGAGCCAGATTCCATGCTTGGGTGTGGAGTGGATTTCGAGTCGCTCCGCTAATCGTCTGGCCTCCGCAGCATCAAAGGTCTCGTAAAGAGAGGCGATATTGTGAGTATTGAGGTTGTCCATCACCAACCGCACTTTGGTTGCTTCTGGGTAGCGCTCGTCCAGCATCTGCTTGATTTGCCACGCCCAATCCTTTCTGGTGCGACGTTCGCAAATCGCGACATGTCGCTTGCCTGCAAGAGGCTCAACTTCCATAAAAATCTCAACAACGCCTTTTCTCACATACTCATCATCAACGCGGGCGATCTGTCCGGCTTGCACGCTATCGGCTCTCGAACCTCGCCAACAAGTTGTTTGTTGGATTCATCCATACAAACCACGGGAAAGCTTGGATCATACGGCAGATGATAGACTTCCAGAACATCTTCCATCGCGGCTACAAAGGCGGCATTTCCCCGTGGCGGAATTTTCCAGTATTTGCTGAGATGAGGTTTAAGTTCCGTTTTTTTAAAATCCGTTGCACGGTCATGTGCGAAACAGATGGAGCAAGATTGAGTTCTACGGCCTTGTCGGCAAGCAGCCTAACAGTCCAGCGGCAGTTTCCTTCCGGAACTTCCGAACAGGCCAGAGCTATGAGCCGCGCTTCAAAAGCTCCATCGAATATGACTTCGCGCGGAGGCTTGTCTCGTTGTTTACGATCCAGGGCGGCATCAAAGCCGTCTTCAACAAACCGCTTCTTGATGTGTTCGACTGTGCGGGTTGTGACCCCAAGAGCTGTCGCCGTGTCGGCGACACTCCATGAAGGACCATTTGGCCCGGCATCACAGAGCAACAACGCCCTGGCATGAATGAATTTTCTGGCGTGAGTTTTGCCACGCCGCGTTAAACTTTCAAGTTCTCCGCGTTCTTCTTCAGTTAAAGTGACTCGGTAGCGTGGGCACATGGCGACCTCCCTGATCTGTATGGAGTACGCCTACCACAAAGAAGAATTAAACGAAAGAATAATTGTTACATGGTACTAGCACGACTTACGACAAGAAGGGGAGGGAGTATCCCCTACTTTGCTCAATACGACATTCCAAGGGCCGGGACAAAACTGATTCAAGGAGCTTCTGAACCATGACCACCACCAAGATCAAGAAAAAGGAACTGATCCAAATCACAGGCCCCGAAGCCAAGGCACAGATAGCCATCGAAGCCGAACAAGACAGACGCAAAGTCGATAAAGAAGCCTGCCAAGACGTCAATCTCCACACATTTCAAGAAAAAGTGTCACGCCATCGAGACGAAGTACAAGGACATCATCAACCGGCGGCTGAAATGATCCTCCCACGAAATACTGAACCGTTCCTGACACAGCAGGCTTCACGACGGGGCATGCGTCAGGCGTGCCCCGCACATGCGGTCACGCGCCCCTGCGGTAATTGCAGCAGCTTGAAGCGAGGTGCCTGATGGCCGCGACCGACCACATCCGGCATGTACACCACGCCCGCAAAAGCAACCCCAGAACTGCGGGCGGCACGGAATCCAGAGAACTTTTTCTTCATTTCCTGATCTTTTTTCCCCTACTCACACTGACTTTTTTTTTCGGCGGCGCACGCCCCTGGATCTGGCAAGGCGCGATCGGTCTCTTTTTCCTGCTACTGGGGGGCTGGTATCTTCTCCACGGCCCAAAGATTACGGAAAAAAAAACGTATCGGCTTGTCCCCGCCGTTCTTTTGCTGCTTGTGCCCCTGGTGCAGATCATCCCCCTGCCCCTGGGGCTGCTGGAAGTCCTCTCTCCGGTCCGCGCGCAATGGGCACGGGGCCTGCTCGAATTCGGCCGCACCGCCGGCACGTCACTCAGCTACGATCCGTTGGCGACCTGGATGCATTTGGGATGGTGGCTGTTTCTCATCGTTTTTGCCTTGCTCCTGGGCCGAATCGTATGCTCTGGAACGACAAAATACCCTCTCTGGCTCCTGCATGGGCTCTTCGTGCTGGCCGGGTTCGAGGCCCTTTACGGGATCCTGCAAGCCCTCATCCCCTCCCTGGGCGTCTTGTGGAACATCAATGCGGCCACCGGTTTGGCCTACAAAGGATATGCCCGGGGCACTTTCATCAACCGCAACCACTTCGCCGCCTTTCTCGGCCTGCTCTGGCCCATGCTTCTGGCCTACCTCCTCGTGCTCAAATCTCCTCGCAAGCTGGAGCAGATCCTGCGCACGAGAGAACAGGCACAGGTGCTCGTGCAAAAAAAGGCCATCGCCGTGCTCTGTCTGGCCCTGATCGTTCTCGGGCTGGTTTTCAGCCAGTCCCGGGGCGGGATTCTGGCGGCCCTGCTCGCTTTCACCCTGCTCTATCTCTTTGCCGGACTAAGCCAGAAGCGGGTGGCCCTGGTGCTCGCGGGATGCTGGGTCATCATGCTTGGATACGGAGCGTTCATCGGTTTCGACGGCATCGTGAATCGTTTTTCGCAGATCGAGCAAGGCGCCGCCGGCAGGATCGAAATCTGGAAGGACGGATGGACCGCCATCCGCGACCATCCCCTAACCGGCACGGGCCTGGGCACCTACACGGCCGTGGGCCGGGCCTACCAGAATGCAGTC
>CAXNFJ010000040.1:0-9812 GCA_964201165.1 Desulfomicrobium sp. | reverse complement strand
AGCCTTGATGCGCTGCTCGATGCCCGGAAAATCAGGATCAAGGATGCGGACCTTTTCAAAAATGGACTTCGCTTCCTGGTGATTGTCTTGGTGCAGGTAGATGAGCCCGGCCCGAAAATAGAGCTTGGCCGCGACCTTGGGTGGGTATTCGTTCTCGCCCAGGACTTTGAGGGTCACTTCCGCCTGTTCCTGGACCTTGCCGAGCTTGTTCAGACTGTCGAGCATGAGCCGGACCATGTCATAGCTGCGAACGCCCTGGGCATAACCACCCCGGCAGATGTTCAGAACTCCGGCGTAGTCATCCTTGGCGAACAGGTTCCAGGCTTTGGACAGGAGTTGTTCCTCGGTCAGAGGATTATCCATGCATCATGCTCGTGAGTTGGTCCAAATTCGGGCGGCCGGGAATACGGCCGCCCGAGGGAGTTATTTCTGCAACCAGGCCATCATCCCGCGCAGGCTGTCTCCGACCTTCTCAACCTGATGCTCATGGCTTTGACGCCTTCTGGCCAGGAAGAAGGGCAGATTCGCTTTGTTCTCCAGAATCCAGTTCCGGGCGAAGGTACCGTCCTGAATCTCTTCGAGCACCTTCTGCATGGCCTTGCGGGACTCTTCGTTGATCACCCGCGGTCCGGTCACGTAGTCGCCGTACTCGGCCGTGTCGCTGATGGAGTGGTGCATCTTCTTGAATCCGCCCTCATAGAGCAGGTCCACGATGAGCTTGAGCTCATGCATGCACTCGAAAAAGGCGATCTCGGGCTGGTACCCGGCCTTGGTCAGGGTCTCGAAGCCGGCGCGGATGAGCTCGCTCACTCCGCCGCACAGCACGGCCTGCTCACCGAACAGGTCGGTCTCGGTCTCCTCGGCGAAGGTGGTCTCCAGCACGCCGGAGCGGGTTCCGCCCACGCCTGCGGCATAGGCCAGGGCCTTGGCCAGGGCCTGCCCCGTGGCGTCCTGATGGATGGCCACCAGGCACGGCACTCCGCCGCCCTTCTCGAATTCACGACGAACCAGATGTCCCGGCCCTTTGGGGGCGATCATGACCACGTCCACATCCTTGGGGGGGACGATCTGGTTGTAGTGGATATTGAATCCATGACCGAAAACCAGGGTCTTGCCCGCAGTCAGATTGGGCAGGATCTCTTCCGCATAGACCTTGGGCTGGTACTGGTCCTGCACCAGGATCTGGATCAGGTCCGCCTTCTTGGTAGCTTCGGCCGCGCTGACCGGCTCGAAGCCGTGTTCACGGGCCAACTGCCAGTTGGGTCCGCCCGGACGCTGGCCGATGATGACCTGCACGCCCGAGTCGCGCAGATTCTGCGCATGGGCGTGACCCTGGCTGCCATACCCGATGATGGCCACGACCTTGTCTTTGAGTATATTCAGATCGGCATCTTTGTCATAATAAATCTTCATGGTTTCTCCTTCTCTCGTGAATCGTACTACCTGTTACCCCAGCCAATTCGTTCAGTCGGCAAGCTGCATGCTGCGGCGCATGGCCACGGTCCCGGCGCGGATGAACTCCTTCACGCCGAAGCGCTGCAAAAGCGCCACCACAGCCTTGATCTTGCCCTGATCTCCGGTGAGTTCGAGCGTCAGTTCATCAGGACTGACATCAACCACCTTGCATCTGAAAATATCCGCGATCCGCAGCACCTCGGCGCGCTTTGCATCTTCGGCTCCGACCTTCATGAGCACGATTTCCCGTTCGACGGCCTGCAGATGGGTCAGGTCCACCACCTTGATGACCGTGATGAGCTTGTGCAGCTGCTTGATGATCTGCTCGATGATCTGTTCATCACCGCTGGTGCAGATGGTGATGTGCGACACTCCGGCCTCCAGGGTCGGGCCGACGTTCAGGGATTCGATATTGAAGCCCCGACCGCTGAAGAGGCCGACCACGCGGGACAGAACTCCGGGTTCGTTTTCAACCAGTATGGATAAGACATGTCTCATGGCGGTCTCCTAAACCAACAGCATTTCCGACAGGGACGCGCCTGCCGGGACCATGGGCGCGACGTTTTCCTCGGGCTCCACGCGCACATCGACAATGACCGGGCCCGGATAGGCGAAGGCCGCCAGCAGGGTCGCCTCCAGATCCTCGGGTTTCTCGACCAAAAAACCTTCAGCTCCGTAGGCCTTGGCCAGCGCCACGAAATCGGGGTTGGTGTGCAGGCAGGTGGCGCAGTAATTCTTCTTGTAGAAAAGCTCCTGCCACTGCCGGACCATGCCCAGGAAGCCGTTGTTCAGGATGACGATCTTGACCGGCACGTTGTAGCTGACCGCCGTGGCCAGTTCCTGGATGTTCATCTGGATGGAGCCGTCACCGGCGATATCGATCACCAGCTTGTCCGGAAAGGCGAACTGGGCTCCGATGGCCGCCGGAAAACCGTAGCCCATGGTGCCGAGCCCACCGGAGGTCAGGAGGGTCCGGGGCTTGCGATAGGTGTAGAACTGCGCGGCCCACATCTGGTTTTGGCCCACTTCGGTGGCGATGATGGCCTCGCCCTTGGAGAGCTCGAAAATCTTCTCCACCACCCACTGCGGTTTGATGGTCGGGCCGTTCTTGACATAGCTGAGCGGATACGCGGCCCGCATTTCCGTCAGGGACGTATTCCAAGGTTCGTGCTTGGCCTTCCACTCCACGCCGCCGATCTTGGCCGCTTCCTCGGCCAATCCGGCCAGGCCCTGCTTGCAGTCCGCGACAATGGGCACGTCCACGACCACGTTCTTGCTGATGGAGGTCGGGTCGATGTCGATGTGGATGATCTTGGCCCGCGCGGCAAAAGCGTTGACCCGGCCCGTGACCCGATCGTCAAAGCGCGCGCCCACGGAGATGAGCAGGTCGCAGTTGTTGATGGCCATATTGGCCGTATATGTCCCGTGCATGCCGAGCATCCCGAGCCACAGGGGATGATCCCCCGGAAAGGCGCCAAGCCCCATGAGCGTCGTGGTGACCGGAATGTGCAGGGTCTCCGCCAGTCGGGTCAATTCCTCGGCGCTGTCGGAGGATACGACTCCCCCGCCGGCATAGATCACGGGCTGCCTGCTCTGAGCGATGAGCTCCGCGGCCTTGCGCAACTGTTTGCGGTTGGGATTGACGTTGGGATTGTAGCTGCGGATGCTGATGGTTTCGGGATAGGAAAATTCCGTCGTGGCCTTGACCACGTCTTTGGGCAAGTCGATGAGGACAGGACCCGGCCGACCTGTTCTCGCGATATAAAATGCCTGCTTGATGGTCGCGGCCAAGTCCGCAACGTTTTTGACCAGATAGTTGTGCTTGGTGCAGGGCCGGGTGATGCCCACGATATCGGCTTCCTGAAAGGCGTCGTTGCCGATCAGTTGCGTGGGCACCTGCCCCGTGATCACAACCAGCGGAATGGAATCCATGTATGCGGTGGCGATTCCGGTCACGGTGTTGGTCGCACCGGGTCCGGAAGTGACCAGGCATACGCCCACCTTGCCCGATGCTCTGGCGAATCCGTCGGCTGCATGGACCGCGGCCTGTTCGTGACGGACGAGAATGTGTCTGATCGGATGCTTAGGGAGTTCGTCATAAATGTCGATGACCGCGCCTCCGGGAAACCCGAAAATGAGATCAACCCCTTCCCGCTTCAAACACTCCATAAGTATCTGGGCACCGGTGAGGACCATGAGTTCCTATCCCTCCTGACGTTTGTATTTCTCAAGCAAAGCCTGGATCCGGGTCTTCCCGGCCAGCTTCTTTTTCTTATACTCCTTCACTTCCAAGCTTTCCGCAGGAGAAAGCACGGCTTTTCCGGAATAGCGCTCCAGGATTTTTTCAAAACCCACGTGTTCTTCCCACAGAGCCTTGAGTTCCTCGTCGTGACCCAAATTCGCCGCAATCAGTTCGAGGTCTTGCTGTTCCATAGGATGTCTCCTTAGCGTTATGGTTTTCTTTATGCCCGAGCTGCAAAAACCTTCCAGTCGGGCTCTTCCTCTGTGTGCAGCAGCAGATTTTTTTGCCGGGACCCATGCCCGGACTCGATGACAACCTGCTGGGCCTTTATGCCCAAAATCTTGGCTACGAACAAGGTCAACGCGTTGTTGGCCTTGTTGTCAACCGCCGGTGCATGCAGCCGAATCTTCAGATACTCCCCATGCGTGCCGGCCAGTTCCGTCCTCTTGGCTCCGGGCTGGACCCAGACAAGAAGCCGCCAACCGCCGCCCTTGGCCGGACCGGCGTAGGCCGGACGGTCCGCGTCCATGGTGATTAAAACATCATCTGCGACATCAGCCGAGCCATAAAGACCTGCACGAACTTGATGCCCAGAACGACCAGAAACGGAGAAAAATCAATCCCGCTGATATACGTGAATGGCAGCCATTTGCGGATACGGTAAAAGACCGGCTCGGTCAGGGTTCGGATGCCGCGCACAATGGGATTGTACGGATCGGGATTGACCCAGGACATGACCACGGCAGCGATGACCACCCAGAAATACAGGGACAGGACACTGTCGACCACGTAAAAGATCGCCGCAAAAAGACTTGAAAAAACAGGCATTAAACACTCCTATCCATGCGTTTGCGGGCCGCGTCGGCACCGCTAATCGATTATTTCGCAAAAACCCGTCTCAAAACATTGCCGCAGTTCATGGAAACTGTCCACATGCAGTTGGGCCTGCAAATCCGGGTTCCGATAGGCCCAAAAAGGAACCCCGGCCCGGATCGTCGTCTCCTGGTCAACGCTCGAATCTCCGAGGTAGGACATCTCCTGTGCAGGCAATCCCCAGTCCTCGACGATGCGCAGCAGCCCTTCGGGATCGGGCTTGGGCCGGGCCACCTTGGCCGCGGTCATGACCGGACAGAAGAAGCGGGTCAGCCCGAACCGCTCCAGAACCAGCTCCATGGAATTCTTGCGGTTGGTGTTGACGGCCATGCGCACGCCCAGCCGCTCCAAACTCCGCAGGAGTTCGACAAGACCCGGTTCGGGGATCATGCGCTCAATGAAGTCATTGTATGTCATGTGCCCCTGCACCTCCGCCGCCCGGGGCATGAGTTCGTGGGGGATGATGCGGGTCAGGGACGCATCCACGGTGTGCATGAACACATAGGCCTCGTCCTCCGGGCTCATGGGCGAAAGGCCGAGGGCCAGGAGGATGTGATTGTAGTAATGCCTGTTCACATCCCTGGAGTCAAAAAGCACCCCGTCGCAGTCAAAGACCACGCCGCGAATCCGGCGCAGATCGAAACGGCGGGACCGGCCCGCGACCTTTGGCATGGCTAGTTCATGGCCTCCGGAAAATACTGCCCGGCCAAGTCGCGCAGCTTGTACTTCTGGATCTTGCCGCTGGCAGTCATGGGATATTCGTCCAAAAAGACCACATACTTCGGGATCTTGTAACGGGAGATCTGGCCGCGGCAGAAGTCGCGGATATCCTCGGTGGCGTAGTCGAAGCCTTCCTTCAGGATGACGAACGCGCCCACCTCCTCGCCGTACTTGCGGCTCGGCACGCCGACCACCTGCACGTCCTTGATGCCTTCCATGCGGTACAGGAACTCCTCGATCTCACGCGGATAGACATTCTCCCCGCCACGGATGATCATGTCCTTCAGCCGACCGGTGATGCTCAGATAGCCGTCCTCGTCCATGGTCCCGAGATCCCCGGAATGCATCCAGCCGTCGGGATCGATGGCCTGGGCCGTGGCGTCGGGGTTGTTGTAGTAGCCCTTCATGACGTTGTAGCCACGGCAGCAGACCTCGCCCTGCACGCCGGGAAGGGCGGGCTCGCCCGTCTCCGGATCGACAACGCGCACCTCGATCTCGGGCATGGCCCGGCCCACGGTCGTCGTGCGCTGCTCGATGCTGTCGTTGACTCTGGTCTGGGTCATGACCGGCGAGGTCTCCGTCAGGCCGTAGCAGATGGTGATTTCCGTCATATGCATGAGATCCATGACCTTTTCCATGACCGGGGCCGGACAGGGCGACCCGGCCATGATGCCCGTGCGCAGGGAGGAAAGATCATAGCGGGGAAAGGAACGATGCTCCAGCACGGCAATGAACATGGTCGGCACCCCGTAGAGGGCCGTGCATTTTTCCTCTTCCACCGCGGACAGGACCAGAAGTGGACTGAACCCTTCCAGGATGACCAGGGTCGATGCGTGGCTTACGGCGGCCAGGACGCCCAGCACGCAGCCGAAGCAGTGGAACAGGGGAACTGGCAGACAGACCCGGTCCTTGTGGCTGAATTTCTGATTTTCGCCGATCCAGAACCCGTTGTTGCCGATATTGTAGTGGGTCAGCATGACCCCCTTGGGGAATCCGGTGGTGCCGGACGTGTACTGCATGTTGACCACGTCATGCGCATTGAGGGTGGCCTGCCTGGCCCGGTAATCCTCTTCCGAGGTCACGCGGCTGAGGGACAGCAGTTCGGGCATGGAGTACATACCGCGATGTTTTTCCTGTCCCATGAAGAACACTCTTTTCAAGTCCGGGAATTTATCGCAGCGCAGGTAACCGCGCTCCTGGGTTTTGAGCTCCGGGACCAGATCATACACGGTCTGCACGTAATCCGTGTCCCGGAAGGAATCGATCAGGAGCAGATTCTCGCATTCGGACTGCTTGAGCAGGAATTCCAGCTCGGCCGTTTTATAGAAGGTGTTGACCGTCAGCAGCACCGCGCCGATCTTGGCCGTGGCGAACTGAAAGGCCACCCAATAGGGCACGTTGGTGGCCCAGATGGCTACCTTCTCACCCTTCTGCACGCCCATGGCCATGAGGCCCTTGGCGAGGTTGTCGACCAGCTCCCCGAACTCCCGGTAGGTCATCCGATAATTACGGTCCACGTAGACCACGGCTTCGTTGTCCGGGTGCTGCATGATGGCTTCATCGAGCATCTGCCCCAGGGTAATTTCTCGCAACGCAGGCTTGTCCATGACTCCCCCTTTGGATGGCACCGGACTATTCCGGGAAATAAAGCACCGCATAAATGGACGCCGGGACATTCCCGCTGCACGCCACATGGTGCGGAACTATGGAATTGAGATAAATGGAATCACCCTTGGCCAGGGTCAGGACGTCGCTGCCGTAGGTGACCTCGATGACTCCCTCGTGCACGACGATGAACTCCTCGCCTTCATGGCTGGAAAGCTTCCGCTCCGCGCATGTGCCCGGCATGAGTTCGACGAAAAAGGGCTCCATGTGCCGATCGGTCTTGCCCTTGCCGAGGGAGTAAAATTTCATGTCCACGGAACAGCCCTTACCGCCGAGCATGCTCAGGCCCTCCTCCCGTTCCCCGAGCCGAACGATGAGGGGATCGTGACCAAGCTCGTCATCCAGAAAAGTGCCCATGCGCACGCCCAGTCCACGGGCGACCTTGAGCAGCGGTCCCAGGGACGGATACACGGAATCGTCTTCCAGGGATTTGAGGAACTCAAGCCCGAGGCCCGTACGCTGGGCCAGGTCTTCCAGACTGATCTCGTTCATTTCCCGGAAACGTTTGACACGCTTGCCGAGTTGCTCATTGCTCATACACCGTTCTCGCTGGTTAAGGGTTCAAGGGGCGGGCCACGACCGTAAGGGGCGCGGACAGATCGACCCGGCTGCCGCAGATGCGTTCGAGTCCGTCGGCATCAAGCGTGCAGCAGATCGACCCGTCGGGGTCCTGAGCGCAAGGTGAGAATTCGAGATCCAGGGACGCAAGCTCGCGCACCACGTCCTCGTCGGAAACGAAAAGTTTTGCTCCCGCAGGCAAAAACAGAAGCAACGACGGCAACAGGCTTTTCCAGGGCAGCTCGACGCAGGCCCGGGGGAACAGGGCTTCATCCGTGACGGAGACGTCCGCGAAGTCCTCCTCGTCATCAAGGCCCAGCGCTTCGGCAAAACCGCTCCGGGCGGATGCAAGTCGGGCCTCCTGCTCATGCATGGCCACGAACTGTTCTTCGCGGGACAGGGCCATGGCCAAAATGATCTGGGCCTGACGCTTCAAATCCGCGGCGTCGGGCGCGGCGGAGCCGCCGCCGGTCAACTGCGATTTGATGTCCATGGTCGTGTCCGTATAAAAATTGTCCAGGCCGGAGGCCTGGTAGGCCTTCATGTCCGAGGAGCGGGAAAAGCGTTCGCCGAATTCCATGTAGCTCCGCAGCAAAGCCCGGACTTCAGCCGCTGAACACGGTAAATCGGCAGGCCTCCACCGGGGCGAGTCCGTACCCATGTCCACGCCCGGATCGAAAAAAACGACATCTTCCGGAAGGGGGCTGTGGCCCAATTTCGGATGCAACCAGGGAAAATGCACCACTCTCTCGTTCATTCCTCGTCTCCTTAAGATGCAAAAAATTACCTCTCGGGAAGCATGTACCTGCGGCAGCGCCCGCAGCAGGCGGGCAGGCGCAACACGCATACGCCTTCCAGAAAATGCTGGCAGAGCACATCGTCGGGGTTGTCCTGCATGGGGGTGAATTGTGCACAGTTCCAACCGATATTCAAGGATCCGGCCATGCGTCGCTCCCAGATGCGCCCGGCCTCCTCGGAGGTCAGGCCCAGGATTTCACCCCGGACGACAAAGGCATCGAACCGCTCTTCGAGAATGCTCAGCACCGAGCATACAAAATCCTTACGCAGTCCGGGGTTGAGGTGCTCTTCATACAGACAGTTCCCGACTATCCAGTACCGGCAGCCCTCCCCCGGCAGATAACGCACCGGATTCATGACAACCCCGAAAAACGACGGGTCAAGCCAAACGAAAGCAAGGGATGCCTATTCGGAGAATACATTCCATCCCTCCGGAAACCAAGGTTTTTCTTCTCCAGGGAAGAGTTGACCTGCCCAAAGGGCTATGTGTATATGAAGCGCAATCATTCCCGAGGAGGCATACATGTTCGGCATTGGTATCCCTGAGCTTCTCATAATCCTGGTCATTGTCCTGATCATTTTTGGGGCCAACAAGTTGCCTGAAATCGGTTCAGGTATGGGGCGAGCCATCAAAAATTTCAAGAAAGCCACTGGTGAGCCCGAAGAAATCGACGTCACCCCCAAATCCGAGTCCAAAGACTCATCCGACAAGAAAGAATAAATTCTCCCACTTTTCGGAGAAAAATCCCGGCCAGACCGGGATTTTTCTTTTCTAAGGGCCCTAGCGGATTTCCAGGGTCAGGCCCTGGGCCTTGGCCGCATCCCCGAGGCGCCTGGCCAACGCGTCCTTCGATCTGGTCTGTATCCGCCAGACACCGGCCATGCCCGGGCCATCCATCTCCACCCCGACCAGGGTCTTGTACTCGATTTCCGCGCCCCAGGAATCCATGAGCCGGTCGAATTCCATGGGCCCCATGCTGGTCAGCCACCCGGAAACGCGCACCAGAAGGCCCGACTCCCCCGTGGCCATGAGTCCGGGACGGGAAAAATAGCTTTTCCAGACTGTCAGCCAGACTTCGTCCAGAGACTTGGCCGAGTGGGAAGCGCTCCACTCGCCCAAGGTCAGCACGCCGGTCCAGGCCCCGAACTGCGAAAGCTTCAAGATCGGAACATTCTCACCAGCCGCGGCCAACGGCTGCAAGCCGGACAATTCCTGCAGGCCGCCGAGCCGCTTGGTGCGCGACGGTTCCACCCCCGACAGCTGCAGCACATACGGCCATGGCGCCGCGGCCGTGAACATGACGCCCAGCTCCCGCAGCCGGGTCTTGAGCGCTTCACTGTGGATGCGCACGTCCAGGACGAGTGATCCTGCCGTGGCGTTGGCGTCCAGAGCCGTGCCATTGGCGTTCATCGCCGTGGCATTGCCCGCCGCCGCAACCTCGCTGTAGCCAAGAATCAGGGCATTGCGCTCCGGGCCCAGGACACCCATGACCGCCTTCAG
>CAXNFJ010000039.1:0-9834 GCA_964201165.1 Desulfomicrobium sp. | reverse complement strand
TCCTTGAGAATAAGGATTGGCATTTGCGAGTCCTCGTCCAGAGCCAATCCGAAAACCATCATGTCTACCACGGTTCACCTCGAATCTCACCCGTTAGGGAGTGTTTCTTCGCGGCCTGGACGCGCACGCGAACCATTCTGCCCGTCAATTCGGACACAGAAGAAGGGAAATTGACAATCCGTCCGCCTCCGTCCCGGCCTCTCCAAAATAAATTCTCGCTGTCCTGCATCTTGCTGGGCCCTTCGACCAGGACCTCGACCTCTATTCCCACCAGATCCGCCAATACCTCGGCGGTGATACGATCCTGCAATTCCTGCAGCACGGCCAGACGGCGGGATTTCTCTTCTTCCGGTACCTTGAAATCCATCTTCTCGGCCCGCACTCCGGGCCTGTCGGAATATTTGAAGGAGAAGCTCGACTCGTAACGGACCAAACGCATGAGTTCAAGGGTGTCTTCAAAATCTTTGAGTGTCTCACCCGGAAAACCGACAATGATATCCGTGGTCAGGGTGATGTCCGGACAAGCCCGGCGCAAGGCCTGGACAATTTCCAGGTAGTGCGCCCGGGTGTACTTGCGCCCCATGGCTTTCAGCACGGCATCGGATCCGGACTGCACCGGCAGATGGAGGTGAGGACAAAGATTCGGCAATGCGCCAAAGGCCGCCACGACTTCCGCGGGGATGTCCTTGGGGTGCGATGTCGTGAACTTCAGGCGCGCAAGACCCGGTATGGCGGCGATCCGCCGCAGCAGAGAGGCGAATGATGTCCCGTCGCCATGTTTGTCCTGCCCGTAGCTGTTCACGTTCTGCCCAAGCAGGGTCAGTTCGCGCGCGCCACGCTGAACCAGGGACGCGCATTCGGCCACGACAGCGCCTGAGCTGCGTGATTTTTGCCGGCCCCGGGTGAAGGGTACGATGCAGTAGGCGCAAAAATTATCGCAGCCCTGCATGATGTTCACAAAGGCCTGGGCCCCCACCCTGCCGCCCTCGGGCTGGTCACGCTCGGGATAATGATCCAGAAAGTCCAGCAGGCTGACCCGAAGCAGAGGGTCCGCGACGAGCCGCTCCAGCGTTTGGGGCACCATGGCCGTGCCATCGGTCCCAAAAACCAGGCGGACAAAAGGAAAACGATGCCAAAATTCTTCGCCGATCTGCTGAGCCACGCAACCGCCCACAGCCACAAAAACGCCCGGATCGCGGTCCACATGGCTTTTGAGCCGGCCGAGCAGGGAGTACACTTTTTGTTCGGGTTTTTCCCGCACGCTGCACGTGGTGACCACAAAAATCTGGGCATCGGCTTCCGCGGCCGGAGTCCATCCCATGGACACCAGGGCCTGGGTCAACCAGTCGGCGTCGGCCACATTCATCTGGCATCCGAACGTCAATATATGAAACCTCACGAAAGGGGGTATCCTCCTCAATTATGCGTTGCGCATTGCTATGAACTATTTTTTTGCACAGTCAACTCATTTTGGAGCCCTTACTCCGAAACGCTCCGGGTTTGCCCCTCAATCCAGCGCAAAAAAGGATCGTGCCCATGGTCGATGGCCAAGGCCACGATACACGGTATTTCATAAGGATGCAGGCCCAGAACGCAAGCTTTGAAGCTCTCGAAAAGCGATGCCGTGGTCTTGGCCAAAACCACGATTTCGGACGCATGTTGTATCTGTCCTTCCCACCAGTACATGGACTGCACTGCGGGCAGAATATTGACACAGGCCGCCAGGCGCTGTTCAAGCAACGCCTGCCCGATGCGGCTGGCGACGTCCTGGTCCGGGCCCGTCATGTACACCAAAATCTGTCCCATAGTCGCCTCCATGCAAAAAACTTGAGGTTGCGGAAAAAAACTGTCAGGCAAAGCCCTCGCCTCCAGACCAAAAGCACGCGGAGCACTGCATGCCTGTTTTATCCACCGCCGCGCGAGCACGAGCCGTCAGACAATGCCTCGCCAAAAGGTACCCCTCCCCTCGGACCGAACTGCGCTGGTCCACTCCTTGGGAGCTTCTGGTGGCCACGATTCTGTCCGCCCAGTGCACGGACGCTCGGGTCAACCTGGTCACGCCCGTTCTTTTCGCCACGTGGAAAAACGTGGAGGAAATGTCAAATGCCGATCCTGGTGAAATCGAAAAGGTCATCCACTCCACCGGATTCTTCCGCAACAAGGCCAAAAGCCTGCGCGCCTCGGCCGTGAAGATCGTGACGGAATTCGACGGACAGGTGCCCAGGACCATGACCGCGATGCTGACCTTGGCGGGCGTGGCCCGCAAGACGGCCAACGTGGTTCTGTCCAACGCCTTTGGCGTGCATGCGGGCATCGCCGTGGACACCCATGTCAAACGGATCTGCTTTCGGCTCGGATTGACCCGGCAAACCAATCCCGACAAGGTTGAACAGGATCTGCTCCGGCTTTTCCCGCAAAAGAGCTGGGGAGACATAAACCATTATCTGGTCCTTTTCGGCCGCGAAGTCTGCACGGCACGCAAACCGGCCTGTGACGTCTGCGAACTGGTCGATATTTGCCCGCGGGTTGGAATCATTCCCGCGCCAACCACAACCGTAAAAACAGTGTGAACATGCATATCGGAAAATTCAGCATTCAGAATACGGACGGCAACGCACGGGCGGGAGAACTGCACACCGCCCACGGCGTCATCCCCACCCCCATTTTCATGCCCGTCGGCACGCAGGGCACGGTCAAGGCCGTTTGCCCCCAGGACTTGAAAGACCTCGGCGCGCGCATCATCCTCGGCAACACGTATCACCTCTATCTGCGCCCGAACGACGAGATGATCGCCCGTCGCGGAGGCCTGCACCGCTTCATGAACTGGGACAGGCCCATCCTGACCGATTCGGGCGGATTCCAGGTCTTCAGCCTCTCCGGCCTGCGCAAGCTGTCCGAGGAAGGGGTGGCCTTCTCCTCCCACATTGACGGATCGAAACACTTCTTCACTCCCGAGAAAGTCGTCTCCATCCAGAAAAACCTGGGTTCGGACATCATGATGGTGCTCGACGAATGCGTGCCCTACGGAGCGGACTACCAGTACACCAAGGACTCCCTCGGTCTGACCACCCGCTGGGCGGCACGCTGCCGGTCCGCATATCCCCAGGGAAGCGGCGGCCAACTCCTTTTCGGCATTGGCCAGGGCGGATTCTTCAAAGACCTGCGTGAAGAAAGCATACGCCAGTTGATCGACATCCCCTTTGACGGCTATGCGCTGGGCGGACTCAGTGTGGGCGAATCCAAGGGGGAGATGATGGACATCCTTTATCACAGCGCCCCTCTCCTGCCCGCTGACAAACCCCGCTACCTCATGGGCGTCGGCACCCCCCTCGACATCGTGCGCGGCATCGACGCGGGCATCGACATGTTCGACTGCGTGCTGCCCACCCGCAACGCCCGCAACGGCACCCTTTTCACCTCCCAGGGCAAGGTCAACATCAAACGGGCCGAATACACAGAGGACGACAGCCCTCTTGACCCGGAATGCTCCTGCTACACCTGCCGAAATTTCAGCAAGGCCTACCTGCGCCACCTTTACCAGGCCCATGAAATCCTGTCCTACCGGCTGAACACGATCCACAACCTGGCGTTTTTCCTCCATGTGGTCACAGGCGCCAGACACGCCATACAGGAAGGAACATTCCAAGCCTACAAAAATCGGCTCGAAGCCGTGTATGACGCGTAAGCTGGCTTCCGGCGCATGCGGACGTGGGCGGAATCACCCCGCGCCGCGCGCCTGCTGAAAACGTTGACGTTCAAAGGGAACAAGGAGTCACCCATGCTCAAGAATCTCGTGCAGTCCAACCGAAGCTATCGCAGATTTGATCACAGCGCGACCATTGCCATGCAAACCCTCGAAGATCTGGTCGCACTGGCCAGACTGTGTCCCTCGGCGGCCAACAAGCAGCCCTTGCGGTTCATCCTGAGCACCTCTCCCGCCGACAACGAGGCGGTTTTCGCATGCCTGAAATGGGCCGCGTATCTCACGGACTGGGACGGACCCACCCCGGCGGAGCGGCCATCGGCCTACATCGTCATGGTCAATACGGCCAGGGACTGGGAATTCGCCAAGTTCGACCTGGGCATCATGGCGCAGACCATGCTGCTGGGCGCGGTCGAAAAAGGCCTGGGCGGTTGCATGATCGGGGCTTTGGACCGGGAAAGGTTGCGCGCTCATTTTTCCCTGGCGCCAGAGATGGACATCAGCCTGGTGCTGGCCTTGGGGAAACCCAAGGAGGATGTGCGCGTTGTCGAAGTGCCTGCAGACGGATCGATCAGATATTATCGGGACGAGGCGGGAGTGCATCATGTCCCCAAGCGGAGCCTGTCCGAGCTTATCACGCTCAAACGGGAGCTATAAAAAAAGCCCTCCGCCGCGTCACCGCCGGAGGGCAAAGCGCACCTACGGAAAAATCAGCCCTTACGGGTGATCAAATCCCCGAGGCGATGGGAGTCAAGGGTTTGCATCAGCACATTGCTGGCTTCAATCCAGACAAACTGGGTCACACACTCCCCGGCCAGCGAGCATTCGCCGCAAATAGGTTCCCCTTCGGCGCACTGGGTCAAGGCGACTTTTTCTTCCAATGCCCGGACGACATCTCCGACAGTGATGTCCATGGCGGACTTGGCCAGTTTGTGGCCACCATACGGGCCGCGCTTGCTCTCGATCAGATCTCCGCGACGCAGTCCGGTGATCAGCTTCTCGATATATTTCTGGGAAATTTTCTGCCGCCTGGCGATGTCGGTCGTATTGACCCACCCCTTGTCCTGGTTGAGGGCAATATCCAGCAGCAGTCGAGTCCCATACCGGCTTCGCGTAGTCAAACGCATGTGTTCCTCCAAGTTTTCAAGACCTAGCCGTTGTCGCCGGGCGCTGCGGAATCATGATCGGGGCCTTCAGCCTGGGGCTCCTTTTTGACATGCTTCCTGGGCAATTCCACCCGAAATTCCGTACCCTCCCCCAATTTCGAATCCACCAGGATCTTCCCGCCATGCTGGTGGACCACATCATTGGCAATATAGAGCCCGAGGCCAGTACCCTTGCTCCCCTTGGAGGAAAAAAACAACGAGAACATCTTCTCCTGGGTGGCGCGATCAATGCCCATGCCGTTGTCGCGAATGATGAACGAGACCTTGTCCGACGTTCCTTCGGTCACAAATGAAACCACATGCTGGTCCTTGGATTCATCCTCTATGCATGCATCCACCGCATTCTCCAAAATATTGACCAGACCGGCGGAGATGACTTCAGGATCAATTTCAAAACGTCCCAGAATTCCATGAAATTCCTTTTGAAACCGTACGTCGTGCTTGGTCGCCTTGGGCTCGACAAAATTGGCGACCCCGTCACCAAAGCTTTGCACATCGAGCAGCTGGATATTGAGGTCCCGATCCTTGGAATAATAGAGCATCTCCAGAACGGAGTTTCGAATCCGCGAGATCATCAGCTTGACCCGGTCCGCGCCATTGCCGATCAGATCCATGTCTCCGTTTTGAATGCCCTTTTCCAGCCTGTACAGCCCTCCGTCCAGGGCCGTGAGCATCCCGCGCACGCCATGGGAAATGGAGCCGATAAAAAGCCCAAGAGAAGTCAGACGGCCCTGCAGTTCGCGAATCTGGGAAATATCCGTCGCCATTTCCATGACTTCGATAATTTCCCCATCCTCATCTCGGAGGGGCGCCGTCAGGGTGAGGACGATCTTTTGCTGTCCGTTTCGGGTGGTGACCACTTCCTCGGTCTGGTGAATGAGGCCGTCACGAAAGGAATCCTCCACCGGACACTGCGGGCAGGGATGGGTGCGGTGCTTGTAAATCTCGTAGCAACGCTCACCCAGGCAGGCGCCGAAGTCGAGCTTGAATTGCCGGTTTGCCCTGACGATACGACGGTCCTTGTTCTGGACCGAAATATAACAGGGCACTTCATCGAAAAGTTGGCGGCAAAGCTGATGGCTGGATTCCAGAATCTTGTTCTTTTCCCCCAGCAACCCCTTTTCCTGCTGAAGATCAAGAAAGGTCAGAGCACGGTCCAGGGCGACGCGCAGCGCTTTTTCCGAGACAGGCTTGAACAAAAAATCCGAAGCCCCGCCAGCGAGCATCTGGAGTCCCATGGCGTATTCACCCTCCGGCACCAGCGTAATGACTCTGATGCTTGGGTACGCAACCCGGATTTGCTCCAACACGGTCTTTCCTTGTTCTCCGCCGCACACACCAAGCAAGGCGAGGCGCGGACGCACCGTAGCCAGGGTGCGCAAAGCCTCCTCGCACTCGCAATTTGTGGTCTGATACCCATACTCCGCCAAGATACGCGCCAAAACTTTCCCGTGGCCGGGATCACGGGTGATGATGACTATGGATTCCGAGAGAACTATTTCGTGCATATGTTTTGACAAAAAAAACCCTTGCACGTGTCACGGGAGTGCCCGGCAAGGGTTTTTGGATGGAGTTGTAAAACCTAACCGATCGTTTCCTTGATCACTTTCAGAAGCTCGTCACGATCGAACGGCTTGGTAAAAGACGCCACCGCTTTCTGGATGGCGTACTTGTTTCCGGACAAGCCACTGATCACGATAACCGGAATTTTCTTGTACTCGTCCTCCTGGCTCAACTCGCGGTAAAAACGCGGGCCCCATTCCTTGGGCATTTCCAGGTCCAGGGTGATGAGTTCCGGTTTTTCCTGCTGGACCACCGCCATCGCGTCGGCTCCGTCCATCGCCTTGCACGTCGCGTAACCGGCATCCTGAAAGATGTCTTCAAGATAGGTTACGATGTTGGGATCGTCATCAATGATCATAATTTTCTTGGCCATCACACACCCCCAAACATGATAAAAGTTACACGATTTGAGTTTTGTCCGGACGGTTGACCGAAGCAACCGGGCACGTGGCGCGCAGCAGAACCTGCTCCAAAGTATGCCCAAAAGCAGATTCCTCGTCACCGACATCCGTAGAATGATGGGCCATGACGATCAGATCCGCCTGCTTTTCACGCGCGTACTTCACGATCTCGACATACGGGATGCCTTCCCAGATGTCAGCCGAGATATTCTTGAAATCCCCGGTTTGAATCAGGTATTTCCGACGCATCCTGTCTCTGGCCTCGATCATTTTGTCATCGAGCGCCTTCTGGGAAATGAGATTGTGGGTGGAGCCGATGTCAACGGCATGAAAGACATGCAGCTTGGCATCCAATTCCTTGGCCGTCTTGAGCGCAAATTTGAACGCATGCTCGGAGGCCTTGGAAAAATCCGCGCCAAAAACGATATTGGTGAATCCACCCCAAAAGGAAGCGACGGGACGGTTGACGACCAGGACAGGCGCCTTCGAGGCTTTGGCCACACGCTGCAGGGTTGAACCGGCGAAATGACGCTGATAGGCGTCGGCATCGGACTCGCAACCGGTGGTGCTGGCGCCCATGATGATCAAATCCACGTCTTCCTGACGCGCCTTGCGCAACACCTCGCGGTGCTGGATGCCCACGGCGGTGTCGATTTCACAATCAACTCCGCTTTTCATCTGACGGTCATAGGTATTCTTGAGTTCATCCTTGACCCACAAAATATAATCATCGTCCAAATCCACTTTCTCGCCAGTGCGCACATCGACCACGACCTGACTGAACCCGCGACTGGGAACGCCCAAGACATGAAATACGAAAAGTTTGGCATTATAGCGTGCGGCCAAATCAAACGCGACACGTGCGGCGGCATCACAACAGGGAGAGCCGGAGGTGGCGAACAGAATCTTTGTAAACATATGTCAACTCCCGTTCTGTTTGCGGCATGTCGCCATAACGCGACATGCCGTTGTCTCGACAGACTTATTCCTGGGGTTTGAGATGCTCCGGAACCTCTATCATCTTGATCAGAAGCGGCTTCAGGAAGCTCCAACGGATACCAATCTCAAACTCTTCTTCCAGATCGCGGATGGCGTCCCAGCAGTTGTGACAGGGAGCAATGACGAACTTCGCGCCCGTGGCCAGAATCTGTTCCCGCTTCATCTTCAGCGCGACGTTGCGCTGCTTGCGATAGCGTCCGATACCATTAAAACCGCCGCCACCGCCACAACAATAGTTGTGTTCCTTGTTGGGGGCCATCTCGCGGAAGTCTTCGGCAATATGTTTCATGATGATCCGGCCGCAGTCACGCAGCCCCGCATTGCGCACATAGTTGCAGGAATCTTGAAGAGTGACCGGCTCCTTTATTCTTTTGGTCGGATCGATCTTGAGCTTGCCCGTTTCCAGAGCTTCGGCAACCCATTCCACGTAGTGCAGGCATTCCACTGGAGGTTGTCCATCCGGACGCCCGGCCCAATACGGTCCTTCGATGACCGTGGCGCGGTAGGCATGGCCGCATTCCGTCGCAACCATGCGTTTGGGGCGCAGACGCTCCATCGCACCGTACACTGTCTCGACTTGCATCTTGCAGGCTTCCCAGTCACCGGCGAACATGGCCAGGCTGGTCATTTCCCAACCTTCGCTGGGCATGGTCCAATTTTCTCCGGCGACATGGAACAAGATGGCCGCCTCGACGATGTCCTCGGGGTAATGCTTGGCCTCGCGGGCGTTGATCATGTAGACAATGTCGGCATCTTCCTTGTCCACCGGGATTTCCAGGCAGGGCCACTCTTCCAGAGACTCATCGACCATCCATTCGCATGTATCGACAAACTCTTCGACAGTGACGTCCATCTGGGCGCGGAACAGGCGATGCATGCCGGACCCGATTTTGAGTTCCCACGGCACGAAGCCCTGGGAATTGAGCAGGCCGCGCAGGTAACCGAACATGACCCCCATGTCGATGCCGTAGGGACAAAAGGAGCCGCAACGGTTGCAACAGGTGCACTTAGACCAGGCCGTGTCCATGCACATGCGCATGAACTCGTTGCTGACCTTGCCCTTTTTCTTGACGATCTCGCCCAGGGTTGATTGGATTTTGTACGAAGGGACCTGCTTGGGGTCGCGGTCATTGACGCTGTACAGGAAACAGCTGTCGGCGCAGAGGCCGCAATGGGCGCATATCTCAAGCCAGGTTTTGGTTCGTGATTTCATGGTCTTCTGAATGAGGGCCCAAAGCTTGTCGGAGTCCACATCCAAAAGTTCCATTTCCGCATAGTATTTCTTGCCGTTGCTGTCAGCCAAGAGGGCATCGAGGTCCTCCCGGGTGACAACGGGCATCTTATTACAAAGTATTCCTTCAGGCATGTCGTATTCCTCTTGGCTTACCAGTCAAAATTGGACTTCATTCCGCCGCGCTTGATCCCAAAATCCATGCCGAGCTGAATGCGTGTGCAGAAGAACAGCGCAATGTGGGACAGCTTGGTAAAGGGAGCGGTCAGCAGCACAATCACGCCGCACAGAACATGCAGGGTGATCCAGAACGAATAGTTGGCGGTATGATAGGTGGCGATGATGCCGGAGGCCAACAGGGTCAGGATCAACACCAGCAACATGACATCCTTCATGTCAGTCAGAATCCGAACCTCTGGCAACAGCAGACGGCGAACCGCGATGTACACACCGCCGACAAGGGCGGCTATGGCCAGGACATCGGCCAGAATCTGGGGCATGGCCGGCCAGTTGATCCCAAGACCGTTGCGGATCATGACGGCGTGTCCCTCCAGAAACAGGGGGACGATGACCAGACCGATATGAAAAGCGAAGAACATCACCGTAAAGACGGGTTTTGCCCGCCAGCTGTGCGTGCCGAAAGGCAAGAGCCAACGGTACACGGATCTGAAGGCGCCCTTGAGACCGGAGGCCATGTGCGGCTTGTAGGCCACGCGGTCCAGTCTCCAGTCGAGGCCGAGAAAATACAGCACTACCCGGGCGGCCAGGCCG
>CAXNFJ010000038.1:0-10266 GCA_964201165.1 Desulfomicrobium sp. | reverse complement strand
GTCGCGACTGCGTGACCGCACCCTGGCCCTCGAAACCGAGCGGGGCAACTTGCGTGTCATGAATGATGCCCTGGCTGAAGGGGTTTATGTCACGGATACCAGGGGGGGGATCACTCAGGTCAATCCCGCCGCGTGCGCGCTTTTGGGTTACGGCGCCGAAGAACTCCTGGGGCAGGTTGCCCAGCATGTCTTTTATGAACACGGGAGCACTACGTGCGTCTCGCGGCAGGACAGTCCGTTCCTGGCAGCCATCAGCCAGGGACGTTCCCATGACGCGGTGGAATGCTTTCGCGCCAAGGACGGCCGGGTGTTCCAGGTCGAAGTGGCCAGCCGCCCCATCATGAAGAAGAGCGTTCATGCTGGCGCGGTGACCGCCTTTCACGACATCACTGCGCGCAAGCGTACGGAAGAGGCCCTGCGCGAGAGTGAGGAAAGAGGGCGCAAGCTGTCCACGGCCGTGGAACAGAGTCCGGTCAGCGTGATCATCACCGACCCCCGTGGGACCATCGAATACGTCAATCCGAAATTTGAACAGAAAACGGGATACAGCCTCGCCGAGGCTGTGGGGCAAAATCCGCGCATCCTCAAGTCCGGGACCATGCCGGCCGGAGTCTATGAAGGCCTGTGGCGGACCCTCGGGGCGGGAGGGGAGTGGAAGGGGGAATTGCACAACAAGTGCAAAAACGGGGAGCTTTTTTGGGAATACGTGACCATTTCGCCCATCAGGAGCGAAGGGCGCATCACGCATTTCGTGGCCCTCAAGGAAGACATCACCGAACAGAAATTCATGCGCGAGGCCTTGCGTGAAAGCGAGTCCATCCAGCGTTCGCTCATGGAGCATATGCCTGTCGGCCTGATCATTATCGATGCCCGCAGCAGAATCATCGAAAACATCAATCCGGCCGCCGCTGCGCTCTTTGGCGCCCCGCCCGAGGAGATCGTCGGCAAACGGTGTCATTGTTTTCTCTGTCCGGCCAACGAATTCTGCTGCCCCATCGTGGATTTGGGACAGGACGTGGACAATTCCGACCGGATCATGATCCGGGCGGATGGGTCGTCCATACCGGTGCTCAAGACCGTGACCCGGATCAGCATTCGCGGGCAGGACAAACTGATGGAATGCGTGGTGGACATCAGATCCCGCAAGGAGGCCGAAGAATCCTTGAAGGCGCTCAACCAGCAGCTCGAAAAGGCCATCGCCCGGGCCGAGGGCCTGACGCGGGAGGCGGAAGTGGCCAACCAGGCCAAAGGCAATTTCCTGGCCAATATGAGCCATGAGATACGCACGCCCATGAACGCCATCCTGGGCATGACCCATCTGGCCCTGCGCACGGAGCTCTCGGTTCGGCAGCGCGACTACCTGCTCAAGGTGGAGCGCTCGGCCAAGTCGCTCCTGGGCATTTTGAATGACATTCTAGATTTCTCCAAGGTCGAGGCCGGGAAGATCATCATCGAAAACATCGAGTTCGATCTCGGCGAGGTCCTGGACAATCTGGCCGCTGTGGTCGGCATGCGCGTCCATGACGAGCAGGAGCTCGTGATCATGGTCGAGAATGACGTGCCCCGCACGTTACGTGGCGATCCGTTACGTCTTGGGCAGGTGCTCATCAATTTGGCCGGCAATGCCGCCAAGTTCACCCATCAGGGCGAAATACGGGTCAGGGTCGCCCTTGAACGGGCTGTTGCCGGGCCTGTGGCACGGCTTCGGTTCGAGGTCATGGATACGGGTATCGGCATGGACGTGGACCAGATCAAGTCGCTTTTCAGCCCCTTCGCCCAGGGTGATGCCTCGACCACCAGGCGGTATGGCGGTAGCGGCCTTGGCCTGTCCATTTCCAAGCATCTGGTGGAGCTGATGGGAGGGGATTTGCAGGTGGTCAGCCAGCCGGGCCAGGGAAGCACGTTCTGCTTCAGTGCGGAATTTAACGTGTCCGCGAGCCTGTCCGCGCCTGTCCGGTCATCCATTGCGGAGGAAGCCCCGCAGTGCCGCCTCCTGGTCGTGGACGATCTGGATTCCTCGCGTCAGGTGCTTCTGGACTCCCTGCGGCTGATGGGTCTTGATGCCTTTGGCGTCGACTCCGGTGCCCACGGGCTGGACGTTCTGGAGGCCGCGGGGCCGGGCATCGCGTGGCTGGTGCTGCTGGATTGGAAAATGCCGGATCTGGACGGATTCGCGGTCTGGGAGCGGATTTCGCGGCTCGATCTCAATCCTCGGCCACGGGCCATCCTGCTCTGTCCCTTCGGCCAGGACGGGCTGGTCAAAAAAGCGCATAAACGGGGATTTGCCGCCATGGTGAGCAAGCCCGTGAATCGCACTTCCCTGGAAAACGGCGTTCGGGAAGCCCTGGGCATCGACTTGGCGCATGGTCATTATTGCCCTGTCCTCCTGGAGGAGGAAAGCATGGTCCGCTTCACAGGAGGCCGGGTCCTGCTGGCCGAGGACAATGAAGTCAACCAGCAGGTGGCACGGGGCATCCTGGAACAGGCCGGACTGGAGGTCATTGTGGCCGCGGACGGACTTGAGGCGTCGCGATTGGCCGAGGAAGAGGACTTTGACCTGGTGTTCATGGACATCCAGATGCCAAAAATGGACGGATTCGAGGCCACACGGCGGATCAAGGCCAATCCGAGACTTTCCGGACTGCCCATCGTGGCCATGACCGCCCATGTCCTTTATGAGGAACGGCAGAAGGTCATGGACGCGGGCATGGTCGATCACGTCTTCAAACCCGTTGACCCCTCGGATGTGTACCGGGTACTGAACCGCTGGCTCAAGTCCGCCGCCTGCCATGTTCCCGCCGCGCCTCCTGCGCTTGGAAACGAAGGGCTGCCCATCCTGGACGGCATTGATGTCCGGGCCGGAGTGACTCGTTTCTTGGGCGACCGCGATGCGTATTTCGAGGCCCTGCACCAAGTGCGTCAGGAATACTCCCAGTCCATGTCCGTGATCCGGACTCATCTCGATCGCGGCGAACGGGAGGCGGCCAGATCGTTCGTGCATACCCTGCGTGGAGTGTGCGGAAATCTGGGGGCCATGGAAATCTTCGCGACGGCGTCTCAATTGGAATCTGAACTGGCGAGCGTTGCGCACCAGGATGCGGAGGCATCTTTCAAGGTGCTGCGAACCGGATTCGATGCCATGCTGAGAGAGATCGACCGGGTCAGGCTGCCCGCATCCGTTCCGGCGCAGGGCCCGGTTCTGGAGGCGGGCGATTTGGCCGAATTGCTGACGGCGCTCATGCCGGGTTTGCGTACCGGAACGCCCAAGAAGTGTCAGGCGGTCGCCGATAAATTGCGTGGAGCCGTGCTGCCCGAAACTTTTCGGGATGAGGTGGCTCGGATGTGTACGTTGATGGACCAGTACAGCTTTGCCAGGGCCTTGGAGTTGGCGGAACGAGTCTCGGAAAGGATCAAAGAGGGGATGTGATGGATCTTGCGCACTGCACGGTGCTGGCGGTGGATGACACCAAGTTCAATCTGGACATCCTGGTCAATACCCTGGGGACGAAGCATGAATTGGCCGTGGCCCTGGACGGGACGACGGCTCTGGAGATGGCCACGGCCTGTCCCCCGGACTTGATTTTGCTGGATATCATGATGCCGGGTCTGGATGGGTATGAGGTCTTGACCAGGCTCAAGCAGCATCCGGCGACCCGCGAGGTGCCGGTCATCATGCTTTCGGCCCTCTCGGATCTTGGCAACAAGGCCCGTGGTTTTCAGCTCGGGGCTGTGGACTATGTGAGCAAACCCTTTGAAATTGAAGAGTTGCAGGCCAGGGTCTGCACCCATCTTTCCCTGGCCCAGGCCCGCAAGGATCTGCGTCACCATAACGAAGCGCTGGAGGAGAAGGTTCGGGAACGAACCCATGAGCTGATCCTGACCCAGCAGGCCACCATCGAAAGCATGGCCGCCCTGGCGGAATATCGCGACCCCGAGACCGGTCAGCACATTCATCGGGTCAAGGGCTACGTGACCCTGCTGGCCGAAGAATTACGGACCCTCCCTCAATACAGGCCGCTTCTGACCCGCGAATACATAGAACTGCTGTCCCTGTCCTGTCCCCTGCACGACATCGGCAAGGTGGGCGTGTCAGATCATATCCTGCTCAAGCCCGGTCCCCTGACCGCCGAAGAATTCGAAGAAATGAAGCGCCATACCGACTATGGCCGTGATGTCATCCTGTCCGTGCAAAAAAAAACTCGGACGAATGCCTTTTTTGCGCATTGCCGAGGACATCGTCTCCACGCATCATGAAAAATGGGACGGCAGCGGGTACCCCAAGGGGCTCGCGGGGCAGGAAATTCCGCTCTGCGGGAGGATCATGGCCCTGGCCGACGTCTACGACGCCCTGATCAGCCGACGGGTCTACAAGGCTCCGTTCACCCACAGCAAGGCCATGGACATCATCGTCGGCGGCGCGGGCACGCATTTCGATCCCGAGCTGGTGGCTATCTTCGCCGAGTTCGCCACAGGGCTTCGGCTGGTGGCCCTTTTCAACGCCGAGTCCGAAGAGCAGCGCGAAGCGCTCTCCCGATAACGCCTCTCTTCACGCCCATCCGTCCCCTTGCGTCTTACGGTTTTGGCCCCTCGCTGCGCGGGAAGGGCCGGCCGCGGCGTTGGTATTTGATGACCGCAGTGTTGTGTTCGGACAGACTGCGGCTGAAATGGTGCGAGCCGTCCGGCCTGGCCACGAAGTACAGGTAATCGTGCTCTTCCGGACTGGACGCGGCCCGCAAGGCCCCTTGGCCGGGAGAGCAGATGGGGCCGGGGGGCAGGCCGGGATGGACATAGGTGTTGTAGGGGTTGGACGGGTCCTGCAGGTGGGAGCGGCGCAGGTTGCCGTCAAAGTCCGCGCCGAGCCCGTAGATGATCGTCGGGTCGCATTGCAGGAGCATGCCGATCCGCAAGCGTTTGGCATAGACACCGGCCACGGCGGGGCGTTCGGAGGGGATCGCGGTCTCTTTTTCCACCAGGGAGGCCAGGATGACGAGGCGGTGCAGCTCCTGGGGGTCGCGGGACTGGGGCAGTTCGGCCACTGTTGATCTGAATCGGTCCAGGAGCGCTTTCAGGATGGGATACGGGTCTTGCCTTGGAATACGCGCAAAAAAGTAGGTTTCCGGGAAAAGATAGCCCTCCGCATCAGTGGCGTTGATGCCCTGGGAGCGCAGATACTCCTGGTCCCGGCATGCCGCCAGAAATCGATCGGATGTGGTCAGGCCCGTGGCGTTCACGGCCAGGGCCACTTCGCGCATGGTCAACCCTTCGGGAAAATGCAGGCGGTGCAGGATGGGCTGGCCGTAGGCCAGGATCTGCAGGATTTCGCGCGGACTCATGGCCGCCGAGAGTTCGAATTCGCCGGCCTGCAGGGGGGCTTTTCGCACGCGGCCGTAAACCCTGAACCCCTTGTCCCAGGCCACAAGCCCTTCGCGTTCCAGCCGCGCGGACACTCCGCGCCAGGATTCGCCCGTCTCTACAGTGAAGATCTTTGTGGCGTTGGCTGTGGCGTCCAGCGGCGTTGTCACGAATTTCCAGGCCCCGTACAAGGCCGCCCCCGCGACCAGCGCCAGAAGGGCCAGCCCGGCCAGGAGCAGTTTCAACCACGGCTTCATTGATTCCCCAGATAGGTTTCGAGGATGCAGACCGCGGCCATCTGATCCAGCATCTCCGCCTGCTTGCGTTCCGGCACTCCGGCCTGGCGCAGACGGTCGCGGGCATCGAACGTGGTCAGGGCCTCGTTGACCATATGTATGGGCAGTTCCGTGCGTCGAGCCAGACTGTCCCGGAAGTTCAGGACCTGCCTTGTGGTCAGGGTGTGGCTGCCGTCCAGATCCACGGGAAGGCCCAGGACAATGCCGTCAACGCCTTCCCTCGCGATGATCCCCAGCAGGTCGGCGAAAAGCTTGTCGCGACTGTTCTTGACCAAGGTCTTGAAGGGAAAGGCCATGCCCCCCTGGGCCATGGCCAGCCCGATTCGCTTCTGTCCGTAGTCGATGCCCAGGAGCTTCATGAGTTCTGGGGGATGACCTGCACCCCGTCCTGCACGGCGGCCTTGTCCAGTCGCACGTGAAGATCCTTGAGCCACCCGTCCCCGTGCTTCAGTTTGGCCAGGAATTCGAGGGTGTGCAGGACATCGCGTTTGGCGTCCATTTCAAGCAGGGCGCGGCTGATGCCGATCTTGCAGGACGGGCAGCCCACGATGACCGGACTTTCGGCCGGGTATCCGGAGAGGTCCATGGTCAGCTGTTCTTTTTTTCTGGAGCGCAGCCGGTTGTAGATCTTGGGCGAGGTCAGCGCGCCCAGACCCGATTCGCCGCAGCAGAAGGGCGAGATGTCCACTTTGGAACCCACCAGCTTGCCCAGTTCGCTGGCGTAGATTTCTCCCGCCTTCAAGGGCGGAACCCCGGTCCATTCATGATGACAGGCCGCATGGTAGATCAGACGCTCCGGTCCCTGGCCAAATCCGCCCCGGGCCTGCTGGATGATGAACTGGACCACGTCCTGGAATTCCACTTGCCGGGTTTCCAGGGACTTGAGGCGATAATTGCGGATGCCTTCCCGGCAGGTGCCGCAGGATGTCAGCACGGCCTTGATGACGAAACCGGCGGCTTCGGCCTGGCGGATGAGGTTTTCCATGACTTTCTGGTTGTCCGCCCCGATTTTTTCGAACTGGTCCCGGCAGCCCGAGGCCAAGAGCGGATAGCCGCAGCACAGATGATCCGGGGGCAGGACCACACTCACGCCCGCGTCGAGCAGCAGGCGGACGGAGGCCATGCCGATGGATCGGTAAAACAGCCCCGCGCCGCAGCCCGGAAAATAGATCACGGCGCGTTTGCCGCCGATGTTCCGGGCGGTGATGATGTTGCCTTTGGAAAGGTTCAGCCCTTCCTTCAGATTCTTGAACTGGGTGCCGGGCCCTTTGCCCCGCAGCAGCGGGCTGTCCATGCGTTCCCGCCATTTTGCCGGCAGGAGTCCCACGGCCCGGTTGCCCAACTCCTGACCGATCCCCGCGATCTTGGCCATTTTGGGTAGGCTGGTCTGGGGATCCTGGCTGAGGAGGTTCAAGACCCTGTTCTTGAAAGGATGTCCTCCCGCGCCCTTGTCTTCCAGATAGGCGCGCATATGCAGGGTCACGTCCTGGGTGCGGATCTTGACCGGGCAGACGGCGTAGCATTTGCCGCAGGCCGTGCAGTGCTCCAGGATTTTGCGCAGCTCGTCGAGGAGCCGCGATTCGGGCTCCCCGTTTTGCAGCTGGGAATAGTAGATGGCCTCCACCAGGGCGCCCAGGGTGATGTTCTTGTTGCGCGGGTGGAAAAGCAGTCCCTTCTGGGGCAGGTACATGGGGCAGACCTGCTTGCATTTGCCGCAACGGGTGCAGGTCTGCACGTTCAGGAGCAGGTTGATCAGGCTTTCCTTGCCCGGCAGGGCCGTCTTGTTGATGTCCTTGATCAGCCGGTTGAAGGAGAAGGTGTAGGGGACGACCACCAGGTCGCGCTGGGTCAGCTTGCCCGGGTTGAAGATGTTGTTGGGGTCGACCTTCTTCTTGTAGGTGCGCAGGGCCACGATTTTTTCCTCGGCCAGAAAGCCGATCTTGGTGATGCCGATGCCGTGCTCGCCCGAGACCTGGCCCTTGAATTCGAGCACCTTATGAAAGAGCTTTTCCACCGCCTCTTCGGCCAGACCCAGCATGCGCGGGTCATTGGAGTTGACCGGCAGGTTGACGTGGCAGTTGCCGTCGCCCGCGTGCATGTGGTTGGCGATGACGACGCGGGTGTTCTGCATGTTCTCGAGGATCTTGGACAGTTCCTCGTGCAGCTTGGAATATTTGGACTTGAGGTGCTGAAAGAAGAAGGACGTCTGCAGCTCCAGTTCCTGTTCGGGCAGATCCTCCTTGGTGGTCTTGCCCTTGATGATGGACGAGGCCACGTCCATTTCCATGCGCACGAATTCGTCGTCGACTTCGATGCCCGGCAGCAGTTGTACCTGCTGCAAGGCCTCGCGGTAGGCGATGGCCAGGTAGTACAGATTCTGCTCTTCCAGGAAATCCGAAAAATCAGGAATGACTTCCAGGGGAATGACGATGTCTTCGTTGAGCTTGAATCCGCTGGTGCGCTTGGAGATGGCCGAAAGCTGATGCCGGTCGTGCCAGAAGACCTCGGCCTCGCGGGCGTCGGCCGCCACGAAGCTGTCCACGTTGTCGTAGGCTCCGCAGATTTCGACGATACGGCGCATCGCCGCGGAGATGGCCTCCTCGTCCGTGGAATCAAGCTGGACGATCAAAACGGAAATGGGGTTGCCGTCGAATTTCTGGGATTTCTTGGAATACTCGATGGCCTGGACGTACTTGATCCCGAACTCCTCCAGGGCCGAGAGCTTGACCAGATCACCCTGGGAGCGGATCTCGTCGCGCATGGCCACGATGTCTTTTATGACATACATGGCGTTGCGCATGGAATTCCCGTAAAATTCCAGACACATGACTCTGGAATAGGGCAGGATGGGGTGGAGGGTGAAGGTGGCTTCGGTGATGATGCCGTCCACGCCTTCCTTCTGCACCCCGGGCAAACCGCCCAAGAATTTGTTGGTCACGTCCTTGCCCAGCGCCGTGCCCCTGATTTCGTCGCCCTTCAAGGTGATGAGGTCCCTGCGGTTGCCGAACTCGTCCAGGATTTCAAAAACGGCCGCTTGGTCCGGCATGATCTTGTGCCGGGGATGGTCCACGCGGTTGACCTGGATCAGTTCGCCCGTGGGCAGGACCATCTTGTAGGAGAAAAGGTTGTCCAGGGTTGTGCCGTATTCAAAGGCAAAGGGACCGCCCGCGTTTTCCGAGACGTTGCCACCGATGGACGAGGCCGCTTTGGAGGCCGGGTCCACGGTGAAGAGCATGCCCTTGGCCGCCGCCGCCTGGATGGCGGTCAGGGTGATGACCCCGGACTGCACGGTGATGGTCCGGCTGTCCGTGTCGATGTTCATGATCGCTTTCAAACGGCTCAGGCTCAAAATCACGCTGCGTGGCTTGGCCGGGACTGCCCCGCCCGTCAGGCCCGATCCGCCGCCGCGCGGCACGATGGGAAAGCCCATCTCATTGGCCAGACGGATGATGCCCTGGATCTGGGACGTCGTCTCCGGAAAGACGACCAGGGCCGGCAGTTCCATGCGCAAGTCCGTGGCGTCGGTGGAGCATTCGATGAGATTGTTGGACGCGGAGACGATCTGCTCCTTGTCCAGGATCGCGGCCATGCGGCTTATGAGCGCGGCCTTGAATTTCTGGTCCGCTTCGTAGCTTTGCCAGAAACGTTCCAGACAGCCGGACAGCTCGCGGAAATATTCCGGGGACAGGGCCGCCCGCTCGGCCTGGAGCCGGGCATTGACGCTTTGACGAACATCCTTGGCCGGGATGAAGGGATTGTAGCGGATGATGAACAGTTCTTCGGCCAGGTCCAGAGCCAGCTGCTGCAGGTATTCGGGCCAGGTCTGGAATTCTTCCAGGGGCAGGCCGAGGACGCGTTTGACCAGACGTTCGGGAGCCAGGGAGATATGGGGTCCTTTATGGGGCATGACGGTACCGTATATATGAGGCCGGGCAAGCGGCGGCTGTGGTTGGAAGGTGACGCGGCGGGCAAGTCCCTTCGCTGTCAGGGAAAGAGTAAATTTCTAAACACAAGGCAGATGGTTGGCAAGGCGCAAAAGGGCGGTCCGCCCGGTGGGTCGCACCGGGCGGCGGATTTTAGTAGAGAACGGCCTCGCATTCCAGGCTGCGGGCATAGATGTGGTTCGGGTCGGCGAAGGTGTCCATGATCCCGGCCCTGGCTTCGATCATGGTCAGCAGTTTGGAGATGGTCGGGGACTCGGGGGTGAACAGGGTTTGGCCCGATGAGAACAAGGACTGCATCAATTTTTCGGAGGACGAGGGCTCCCGGCGCAGTTCGCGGCTTTTGGCGACAGTGAGGCCGGCCAGCGTGCCGGCTGTCTTGACGGCGTCATCCAGATCTCCGAGCTGATCGACCAGCTTGCGCGCATGGGCTTCCTGGCCCAGGAAAACCTGGCCCTGCGCCGAATTTTCCACGTCCGAGGGAGCCATCCTGCGCCCGTTGGCCACGCGACTGATGAACAGGTCATAGCCGAATTGCAGCAAATGTCCGATGGCGGCCTCGCTCTGGGCAGAGAGGGGGCGCAGGGGGTTGCCCAGGTCCGCGATGGCGGTGGTGCCGATGCCGTCGGTGGTGATGCCCAGGCTTTTGGCTGTGTCCTCAAAGCTGGGAAAGGCGG
>CAXNFJ010000037.1:0-10316 GCA_964201165.1 Desulfomicrobium sp. | reverse complement strand
TCCACCAGGATCCAGTCGCAGATTCCGGAATCGAGCAGCCTGTGGATGAACTCCGGCGACAGCCCCAGAAGCTTGCCGTTCTCCATCCGCCAGGCAACGCAGACCGGCCTCCCCTGAGCCATGGTCTCGCGGCATGCGTCAAGGAAATGCTCGTTGTTCTCCGCCAGGACAAGGCGAGCCTGGTCCGGTGTCGGCGGAAAGATCTTCGTCGTCGTGGCGCAGGCGACACGCAGGCCCCGCGCGGTCAACTCCGCGGCCAGCCGGAACATGACCGTGGTCTTGCCGCCCGCCCCGACGAGACTGAGGAGCCCGCGCTCGGGCAAGCCGAGAGCCTCGGCGATGGTGCCCGGCATGGTCAATTGTAGGCCCTCATGATGGATTCCAGCACGGCCCCGCCAATGGCGCGGCCCTTGTCGGAAATGGTGTGCAAGAAGGCGGCGTCTCCCCGGGGGTCGATGTCGCCGAGCTTGAGGCCCTGCGGCACATGACCGTTGGGTCTGATCTGACCCCGCAGGAGCCCGGTGATTTCGGCCACCACAGGCTTCCCCGAGACCTGGCCCAGGATCTGCCCCGCCTGCACCAGATCCCCGAGCACGCAGTCCCAGGTCAATTTTCCGGCCACCGGAGCCCGCAGCACACGTTCCCGTGCGTAGCCGCCGATGGAGCCGGGAATGCCCGTGTTGGGGGCTGCCGGGCCCTGGGTGATGATGCGTCCAAGATCGTGGCCCCGGTTCGTTTCGATGACGGTGTGCACGTCCGTGCCGGCCTCAAAACCGGGGCCGAGGCCGATGACCAGGTGCGAATCGGTCATGCGGGTGCCCAGGTTCCGCTTGGCGATGATGGCATCGACAAGCACGTCCGGATTGATGAAGGGCATGCTGTCCCACTTTGGGTCGACCAGGACGGGCAGGGCGCCTTGGGCCCAAACCTCCCCGACTTGATCGGAGCGCTCAATCCGCACCGCCCGCACTCCTTCGACCCGGCATTCTCCGTCGAGCACCGCCTCGCAAAAGCTGACCGTCCTCCGCACCGCCAAAGGATGCGCCGTCTCCAGGATCACGATGCGGCGCAGCCTGGCCTGGTACAATCGCCAGGCCACGGCCGTGCCCATTTCTCCGCCGCTCTTGATCACGATGACCCGTTCGCTCAAACGTTGCATGAATCCTCCTTGCACTGCGTCGTCAATGTGAAGGGGGCACGGGCCCCCTCGTGTCACCATCCCCAGGTCAGATATTCATGGATCGAATCCGCCGCCTTGCGTCCCGCGCCCATGGCCAGGATGACCGTGGCCGCCCCGGTGACGATGTCGCCTCCGGCCCAGACGGCTTTCTTGCCGGTCTTGCCGGTCTCGGCGTTGGCCGTGATGTAGCCCCATTTGTTCAGCGGCAAATCAGGGGTGGAGCGGGTCAGGAGCGGGTTGGCCCCGGAACCGATGGCCACGATGGCCAGGTCGCATTCCATGATGAACTCCGAACCGGGCACGGTGACCGGACGCCTGCGCCCCGAGGCATCGGGTTCGCCGAGCTCCATGCGCACGCATTCCATGCCGGTCAGGCGGCCCTTTTCATTGCCCAGGTAGCGTACCGGGTTGACCAGCAGTTCGAAGTTCAATCCTTCCTCTTCGGCGTGATGGATTTCCGCTCCACGGGCCGGCATCTCCGCCCGCGAGCGGCGATAGACGATGCTGACCTTGTCCGCGCCCAGGCGCATGGCGGTGCGGGCGCTGTCCATGGCCACGTTTCCGCCTCCCAGTACGACCACATGGCGGCCCTGGGGGATGGGCGTGTCCACTTCCGGGAAGAGGTAGGCCTTCATCAGGTTGGCGCGGGTCAGGTATTCGTTGGCCGAGAGCACGCCGACCAGGTTTTCGCCGGGGATGTTCATGAACTTGGGCAGGCCCGCGCCGACACCCAGGTAAACTGCGTCAAAGCCCTGCTCAAACAGCTCCTCCACGGTCACGGTGCGGCCCACGACCACGTCGCATTCGATGCTTACCCCTTGCGCTCCGAGGCAGGACACTTCCGAGGCGACAATGTCCTTGGGCAGGCGGAATTCCGGGATGCCGTAAACCAGCACGCCGCCCGGCTTGTGAAAGGCTTCAAGCAGGCTGACCTCGTGGCCCTTGAGCACGAGGTCTCCGGCCACGGTCAGGCTGGACGGGCCGGAGCCGACCACGGCCACCTTCTTGCCCGTGGCTTTTTCCCTGGAGGGCAGCTCGCAGACGTGGTGCGCCCGCTCCCAATCGGCGGCAAAGCGTTCCAGGTTGCCGATGGCCACCGGCTCGCCCTTGCGGCCCAGCAGACAGTTGCCTTCACACTGGATTTCCTGGGGGCAGACCCGCCCGCACACGGCGGGCAGGCTGTTGCGTTCCCATATTTTGCCGATGGCCTGGTCGAAATGGCCTGCGGCGATATGTTTGATGAAGCCCGGAATATCGACATTGACCGGGCAGCCCTGCACGCATGCCGGGTTCTTGCACTGCAGGCAGCGACCCGCTTCGGCCACGGCCATCTCCGGGGTGTAGCCAAGCGGCACCTCCTCGAAGTTCCTGGCCCGCACCTGCGGGTTCTGTTCGGGCATGGTCTGACGCGGAGTCTTGTTCGTGCCGGTCATGAGTGCACCCCCTCGCATTTGCAGCGACCGTGGCTCAGCCGCTCCTGCTCCGTGTAGGCCTGCAGACGCAGGATCAGTTCGTCGAAATCCACCTTGTGTCCGTCGAATTCCGGCCCGTCCACGCAGCCGAACTTCGTTTCGCCCCCGACTGTGACCCGGCATCCACCGCACATGCCCGTTCCGTCGATCATGATCGGGTTGAGGCTGACCATGGTCGGCACGCCGAAGTCTTTGGTCAGCAGCGACACGAATTTCATCATCGGCACCGGACCGATGGCCACCACCTGATCGACGCCGCCACGGATGAGCTGCTCCTTGAGCACTTCGGTCACAAACCCCTTGCGTCCGTAGCTTCCGTCGTCGGTGCAGATGTGCAGGTCCGTGGAGGCCAGGCGCATCTTGTCTTCGAGGATGAGCAGGTCCCTGTTTCTGGCCCCGATGATGGACGTCACCCGGCAGTCCGCGTGCTTCATGCCGCGGGCGATGGGGTGCAGCACGGCCACGCCCGTGCCGCCACCCACGCAGACCACGTTCCTGCCGGGTTCGATATGCGTCGGCTGGCCCAGCGGGCCGATGACGTCCTGGTAGGCGTCGCCCACCTGCAGCCGTCGGAACAGCTCCGTGCTCTTGCCGACGACCATGTAGATGACCGTGACCGTCCCTTTTTGCGGATCGGTTTCGGCCATGGTCAGCGGTATCCGCTCTCCATTTTCGTTGGCCTTGAGAATCAGGAACTGTCCCGGACGAGCCTTGGCCGCAATGCGCGGGGCTTCGATCTCGTTCAGGACGACCGTTCCGGAAGCCATCTCTTCGCGTTTGACTATTTTGAACATGCTGTTTCTTTCCTGCTAAAATGCTTTCATGATCATGAGGGTGGTCACGTTGCCCTGGGAACCCAGCTTGTTTTCAAACTCCCACAGGGAACGCAGTGACACGCCCAGTCCATAATTCGGCATGAAGACGCTCACTTCCGGGCCGATGGCGTAGGCTTCCTCGCGGTCATCGACGGAGCCGGAGCCGCTGTCGTCGGTGACCTGCCAGCGGCAGTACCCGGCCAGGCCCACGTCCCAAATTTTGTCCAGCGTCTTGCCCAGTCCCCATTCAAAGTGAAAGTCGTTGCCGGGGGTCCAGTCCGTGTCTTCCTGCTCGGAATGGATCTCGTAGCGGGAGAGAACGGACGCCGACCAGGTCCTCTGTTCGTCTAAATAAAGCGTTGCGCCCGCCGTGAACATGCCGGTCCAGAATCCCTTGCCGGGGCTCGCCGGTTCGTCGGCGTCGAAGTCACCCGTGGGCAAGTACGCGCCCACGCCGACGGCGGCGTCGTATCTGGGGCCGTGCCAGGCCAGGAGCAGAGGCTCTATGAGGATGTCGCCCAGTCCGAATTCGTTGTCGCTGAAGGAATACGGGCCAGCGCCATGCAGGGATATGTCGGTGTATACCAAGGGCACGCAGATATCCGCGACGATATTGCCGCCGAGGATTTGAATGCCGGATGAATACACAAGGCGGTTGACAAGCGCGTATACGTTGACGTCAAAATCGACGTCGACATCTTCTCCATTCTTGCCCTTGAGATCATCCGCAGTGTAAAAAATATTATAGACACGCCAGTATACGCCTTCCGGGGGGAGCGTTGCGCCCTTGATTCCTTCGGCACCATTCACATAATGCCCGGATCCGGCATAAGCGCTCGCACTCACAATCAAAAATACAGCAACAATCACGACATGCATCAATTTTTTCATTCTACGCCCCTTTGGGTGAAAACCGGCGCAGGGACTCCTTGCGCAAGGCCCTGCGCCGGCATGATCATGAATTCAAGGCCTTGAACACGCGCTCCGGAGTCATGGGGAGTTGCTTGAAGCGATGCCCTGTCGCGTTGGCCACGGCATTGGCGATGGCCGAAGCAGGACAGACCAGACTGCATTCCCCGGCGCCCTTGGCTCCGAAGGGGCCTGTAGGATCGCTTGATTCGACGATGATGGAATGAATCTCGGGCATGTCCTCGGCGGTGGGCAGCATGTAGTTGTGCATGCTGTACTGCTGCTGACGGCCCTTGTCGTTGTAGGTGATCTCCTCGCTCAGCGCGTACCCGATGCCCTGGGCCGCGCCGCCCTCGATTTGGCCCTCGACGATCATGGGGTTGATGGCGCGCCCGACGTCATGGGCGGCGGCCAGCTTGATGATCCTGACCTGACCCGTGCGGGTGTCCACTTCGACATCCGCGAAGCACGCGTGCCACGGCGGGGCGTTTGGCGGCACAATGCGGCCAACGCCGATGAACTGCTTGTTGCGCACATGGGCGTGGTAGGACAATTCCTCCAGGGTGACGGTGTTGCCCTTGCCTTCCTTGACCTCTTCGAGCTGGCAGAGTCCCGAGCCGGAGCATTCGTCCATGCTCGATGTGACCGGGGTGATCACTCCTTTGTGGATCTGCAGGTGTTCCGGGGCGATGTTGAAGAACCCGGCCGCATATTCGAGCACCTGGCGGCGCACGTCGTCTGCGGCGGCCTTGATGGCCGTACCGGCGGCGTAACAGGTCCGGCTGGCATGACTGCCGATGTCGAACGGCGTCCCGAGCGTGTCGCCGTAGGTGAGGCTGATGTGTTCCATGTCCAGGCCCAGGGTTTCGGCCGCGATCTGAACCAGGCTCGTGCTCGTGCCCGTGCCGATATCCGGCACTCCGGAGGCGACATGGGCGGAACCGTCGGGCTGGATGGTCACGTAGGCGTTGTCGTAATCAACGCAGAAGGGCCAGGCGTTGCTGACATGCGTCCCAACCGCCATGCCCAGGCCGCGCAGCTTGGTGCTTCCGGGTTCGTTGAAGGTTCCGCGACGTTCCCAGCCGATGCTTTCCGCGCCCTGACGCATGCATTCGGCCAGCTCCGTGGTGCCGCAGGCATAGGGCAGGCACCAGGGGTCGCCGGCCTTCATGATGTTTTTGCGGCGCAGTTCGAGGGGATCCATGCCCAGCTTCTCGGCCATCAGATCGACGGTCTGCTCCATGGCGTAGTTGCCCTGGGGGTTGCCGAAACCGCGCATGGCGCCGCAGCTGGTCGTGTTGGTGTAGACGCTGTGGCCGTGGTAGCGCTGATGGGGGATGCGGTAGATGGCCAGGGTCATGGCCCCGCAGACTCCGGGCAGCTCCGCTCCGAAGCTGCAGTAGGCTCCCGTGCCGAGCACGGCCGTCATGTCCAGGGCCTGAAAGGTGCCGTCCTTCTTGGCGCCGAGCTTGATGGTGATGTATCCGGGGTGGCGGGTGTCGGAGGCGATGAAGTCTTCCTTGCGGGTATAGATGAGCTTGACCGGCTTCCTGGTCAGCAGGGCCAGGCCCATGGCAATGGGTTCGGCCTTGGCGCTCAAACCGATGCGCACCCCGAACCCGCCGCCCACATACGGGGGCGCGAGGACTCGGATCTTGCTGGCGGGGATGTCGAAGATCTTGCCCAGAATCGCTCGGGAGGGGTGCGGGGTCTGGGTGGTGGACCACACGGTCACGTCGCCGTTTCCATCAACCTGGGCCACGGAGGCCTGGGTTTCCATCTGGACCTGCTTCTGCACCGGCAGCTTGTAGGTCTCCTCGATGATCACATCTGACTCGGTCAGCCCTTTTTCCACGTCATGGTAGGGAATCTTGACGATTTCGCCCGGAATGTTCTTTCCTTCGGGCGTGCAGCCCTTGCCGGCGTGCAGTTCCGGCGCCTCGGGCTTCATGGCTTCCAGCGGATCGAACACGGCGGGGAGGAGCTCGTATTCGACCTTGATCAGCTCCAGGGCCTTGGCCGCAATGGCTTCGCTCGTGGCCGCGACAGCCGCGACCTCGTCACCGACGTAGCGGACAACGTCATCGAAGAGATACTGATCGAGCACCCGTTCCAGCTGCGGGATGGTCAGAAACATGGGCACGGACGCGTTGAAAAGGTTCTTCGGCCCGTTCTTGTGGGTCATCACCGCCTTGACGCCGGGCAGTTTTTCCGCCTCGGAGGTGTCGATGCCGACGATTCGGGCATGGGGATGGGGGCTACGCAGCACTTTGGCGAACAGCATTCCCGGCAAAAACATATCCGTCGTGAACAAACCCCGACCCGTGGTCTTGTCCACGCCGTCGCGTCTGAGGACGCTTTTTCCTACATATTCGAACTGGCTCATAGGTCTCCTCCCTTGACTGCGGACGCCCGAAGCCTGACCGCGGCATCTTCCACGGCTTCCTCGATTTTGACGTAGCCGGTGCAACGGCAGATGTTTCCAGACACGGCTTCCCGGATCTGATCCTTGGTGGGGGATTTGTTTTTGTCCAAAAGGGCCTTGGCGGACATGATCATGCCCGGAGTGCAAAAACCGCACTGCACCGCCCCTTTCTCGATGAAGCTCTGCTGCAGCGGGTGCAGCCCGTGAGCGCTCTCCACGCCTTCGATGGTCTGAATGTCCGCGCCAGCGGCGCGCATGGCGGGAATGAGGCAGGCGTTCATGGCCTTGCCGTTGAAAATGATCGTGCACGCACCGCATTCACCCTTGCCGCACCCTCTTTTGGTGCCGGTCAGGTGCATTTTTTCGCGCAGGATATCGAGAAGCATTTCCGAAGGGGACACGGCAATCTCGACAATTTCTCCGTTCAAGCTGAATGAAATGGTCTGGTTCGTCATAGTTTGATCTCCGGTTACGCCTTGCGGGCATCCTCAACTGCTGCATGAAGGACCCGTTCAACAAAAACGGGCAGAACTCCCATCCGGTACTCCTTGGAGCCGCGGATGGCGCTGCTGCGGAACATGGCCTGGTTGCGGGCCAATTTTCCGGCTTCGATGATGGTTTCGTCGCTTACGGCGGCTCCTTTGAGAAATTCCTCGGCGTCCAGGGCATGCTGCGGACCCGCGCCCACGGGGGCGACGATGAGCCTGACCCATTCGAACGTGTCGCCATTTAAGCTGACCATGGCCGAGACATTGAGCATGGGCAGGGCCAGGGCCTTGCGCTGCTCCATGCGCAGGTAGGCGGAACCCTGGTTCTTCTTCTTCACCGGGAACTTGACGTGGGTCACGACCTGGCAGCAACTGTCGATGCAGGACAGGCACACTCCGGCGTACATGTCCTCCAGAGGCATGGTCTGCATTCCTTCAAGCGTGGTCACTTCCGCGGTTGTTTCCAATGCCGCCAGGGCCACGGCCGCATCCGCGGCGGGGTTGCCGGTGACGATGTTGCCGATGATCGTGCCCATGTTGCGGATCTGCAGGGAGCCGACCTTGCGGCAGGCCTGGGCCAGGGCCGGGGCGTGCTTGAGGATGAGGTCGGATTTTGAGGCCTGGGCGTGGGTCACGCTGGCGCCTATCCGGATGTAGCCATTCTCCTCCGTGATGTTCTTGAGTTCCGCGATCCGGGTGAGATCGACCAGTACGTCGCAGGTGTTCTTTCCATCCTGCAATTCCAACATCAGGTCGGTGCCGCCGGCAATGATCCTGGCTTTTCCCCTGTTGGTGCTGAGGAATGTGACTGCTTCGGACACAGTCGCCGGAAAAACATAGTTCTGAACCATAGCTGTCCTCCGTTGTATTTTCTGACGCGGCCGGGATGCCGTTACCGAAATTACGGAGAACAATGGAAGGAACATGCCAACATGCTCGTTTTTAATATGCTGATTTTTTTATCTTTATTGGATAATAAAAGAGAAGAGGCCATAACCTGGGTTATGGCCTCGTGCTGGCGGATAGAAAGAAAAAATCAATTTATGGATTATTCACGGATAGATGAATACGATAGCTCGCGTGGAATGCCCTATGCAAAAAGTTATAGGTCATGTTCTTTTTTCAGGCGCTTGCTGAGCGCGGGCTGGGAAATACCGAGCATGCGCGCCGCCACGGTCTGAACGCCGTGCGCCCTCGCCATCGCTTCCCGCACCAGGGCCTGCACCGCATCGTCAATGCTCGGCAGGGTGGCGGGGAAGCACAGCTCTTCGGCTCCCCCGAGCAGTCCCTGAGCATCTGGCTCCGGCCCGCAGGAAAAATCCCCCCCATTCCACCGCCCCATGGCATCGAAGACCAGGGCGCGCAGTTCGCGGACATTGCCGGGGTAGGAATACCCGCAGAGCCGCTTCAGCAGGCAACGGCTCGGCATGGGCGCGGTCTTGCCGAAGTTGGCCGCCGCCTGCTTGATGAACAGGTCCAGGAGCACGGGAATGTCTTCCGTGCGCTCGCGCAGGGGAGGGATGCGGACCAGATGCGTGCACAGGCGGTAGTAGAGGTCTTTGCGGAAGCCTCCGTCGCGGGTCATGGCTTCCAGATCGCGGTTTGTCGCCACGACCATCCTCGCCTCCGAGGGGCGGGGCACGTCCGCCCCCAGGGGCAGATATTCCCGTTCCTGCAGCAGGCGCAGCAGCTTGACCTGCGAGGACTCGCGCAGGTCGCCGATCTCATCCAGGAACAGGACCCCATCCCCGGCCTGCTCCACCAAGCCCTTGCGGGCGGTCATCGCCCCGGTGAAAGCGCCCTTGCGGTGTCCGAAGAGGGTGTCGCTGAAGACCATGTCGTCGAGCCCGGCCACATTGACCGCCACGAAGGGCTTTTGCGGGCAGGCGATCTTGTGCACCGCCTGGGCCATCAGCTCTTTGCCCACGCCTGTTTCGCCGGTGATCAGGATCGGCTCCGAGGAGCAGCCGACCGCTTCGATGTATTGGAAGATCTGGCGCATCTTGAGGCTTGCGGTGCTGAAGTGCGCGAAGGCCTCGGGTTTTCCCAGACGGTCGACCACCAGACATTGGCGCAGCGAGGAATTTTCCCGGCGCAAACGGCTCATTTCCAGGGCCGTGCGCACGGAAGCCGCCAGGCGCTCCTCCTCAACAGGCTTGGCCAGGTAGTCCAGGGCGCCAAGTTTCATGCACGCAACGGCGGATTCGATGGTTTCAACGCCAGTGGCCACGATCACGGGCAGCTCCGGATGTGTCTCCCGCACCTTTGTTAAAATTTCCTGACCGCTGACCCCCGGCATGCTCAAGTCGAGAATCAAGGCGCCAAGAGGCTGGTTGTCGATGATCTGCAAGGCTTCCTGCGGGTTTGAGCAGCAGATGATGTTGTCGATGCCAAAAGAGCGCAGGCTCAGGTTGAAGCTGTTCAGGATGTCGACCTCGTCATCGACGATGAGGACGGGAAAAGGCTGAATCATGTCGTGGCGTCTCCATTGTGCTGCGCGGGAAAGGTGAGCGTGACCGACGTTCCGGCCCCCTGTCTGGAATGAAACGTCATGTCTCCGCCATGTTCCCGCATGATCCGGGAGGATATGGACAGGCCAAGGCCAGTGCCTCCACAGGTTCTTTTGGTCGTGAAAAACGGGTCGGTGACGTGGGGCAGATCGTCGCAGCGTATTCCTTGCCCTTCGTCGGAGACCTTGAGCCACACGAGCATGCTTTCAGGGTCGAAACCTGTCGAAATCCGGATGGACTTGTTCTTGTCTTCAATTGCTTCACAGGCATTTTGCAGCACGTTGATGATGACCTGTTCGATTTTCTGGAAATTGCCTTGAAAATGAGAGATTCCGTATCCGCAAGTGATTTCCAGGAAATCCGTAGACTTGCGGAGCTGATTGTCGAGCAGCAGCACGGCTGCGTTGAGCACGCCATTTATATCTAGTCAGTCCTGAAAAACATGACAATATGCTGAAATTAATTGAAATTTAATCGGAAATAATGTATTTCAAATATCCAGTAATGCAGTGAAAGT
>CAXNFJ010000036.1:0-10517 GCA_964201165.1 Desulfomicrobium sp. | reverse complement strand
GTCCGTGGAAGATGCGGATGCCTGACCGATTACGGAACGAAGGCTTTTTGTAGCGTTTCCGCGACAGCGTCTATGATCCACGAAGGAGTGGATGCTCCTGCAGTCAGTCCTATATGGGTGAATTGTGCAAGTGCTTTCAAAGGCAATTCTGCGGCGATCTCGACATGGACTGTGAATATTCCGGATTCCTGCGCAATTTGAACCAACCGACGCGTGTTACCGCTGTTCTTCCCTCCCACGATTACCATCGCCTGGACCTGATGGGATAAGTTTCGCACTTCTTCCTGTCTGTCCTTGGTTGCCGCACAGATGGTATCGAGGATGACCATGTTCGGATCCACTCGGGTCAATAAATAATCTTGAATCAAAGCGAATGATTCGCGGTCCTGTGTTGTTTGCGCTGCCAGGAAATAGATTTTGCTGGTCTGAAAAGTTAGTGTATGCAACTCTTCCAAATTTTCAAAAACAGTATGTTGGGGGGAGTAACTTACAAGTCCCCGCACTTCCGGGTGGTTCAACTCTCCAAAAAGGAGGAGATGTTTATTTTGTTCCGCCTGTTTTTGAATCAGGATCTGCGCTTTTTTCACCTTTGGGCATGTTGCATCCACAAGAGTGATTCCTTGTCTTTCAAAATGTTGCTGCAGTTGCCTTGGAATGCCGTGAGCCCTAATGACTACAACATCAGTGCGTTGTAAAATTTGAGAACCATCTGTTTGGAAGACTCCCTGGTTGTGGTAGCGTTCGAGTACCTGAGGATTGTGGATGATTGGTCCAAGGGTGTATATTGTTCCATGACAAGGCGGGTTGGTCACAGCATTGTCGAGTTTGCGCAATGCCATATCGACTCCCATGCAAAATCCTGCCGTTCTGGCAATGATGAGTTCCATGTTTTATATAACCTCCACATCAGTTTCTGTTGCATTTGCCTGCAAGATGGCGAAGACATCCTCCCAGGTTCTACAAAAAACAATGTCCCTTCGAAGCGTACGGGCGCCAGATAATCCTTTCAGGAACCGTGGAACCAATGTGCGCATTTTGAGCAAACCCAGCCTGTCCATATCATGCGCAGTATACAGGTCGCATAGTCTGCGCACCATGGCCACCATACTCGAATAGTTTTTTGTTTCTGGTGTGCGGCCATTTAGCAATTGCATATATCGGCCAAAAATTGAAGGGTCGTTCAACGCTCCTCGTGCGAACATGAGACTGTCGACTCCTGTTTCCTCCACACAGCGTATCCCATCTTCTGCATGAAAAAGATCTCCGCTGGCAATAACTGGCAGACTCACGCTGGTTTTCAAGAGGGCCAGATGCGACCAATCAGCATGACCAGTAAAACCTTGCGCTCCGAACCTCGGATGCATGGTGACCCATCCAGCACCCAAATTTTCCAGTTCCCTCACCAAAGGGAGATAGACCGGTTGCCCAACACTCCAACCCAGACGGATTTTGAACCCCATGCATCCGGGCTCGGTGGCTTCTATCATTGACTTGGCAAGCGTGAGCAGTCGTTGCGGTTCTTTGAGCAGAGCTGCGCCGCTACCGGTTTTGATCACTTTCCGGACCGGGCAGCCGCAGTTGAGATCGAAATAACGAAAACCGGATTCGCGCAAACGTCCGATGGCTTGGATCAGAAAAGATTCTTCCGATCCAAAGAGCTGTACGATCACCGGTTCGTCTTCTGCGCAGCATTGCAGTAATTCCTGGGTACCTGGGCTGTTGTAGATCAGTCCCTTGGCACTGACCATTTCCGTGACAGTTACACGGCAGCCCTGTTCGCGGCAGAGCAAGCGAAAAGGGAGGTCCGAGTAGCCAGCCAGAGGTGCAAGCCATGGCTCATTTGGAGTAAAAGAGAAAAGAGATGTATTCATGGCTTATTACGTGCGGAAAATGTTCTTGGCTAAAAAGGTGATTTGGGCGTTTGGAAGGGATGCTGCCCGCGATGTTGAGGAGCCCCGGCAGTGCGACACAATGCGAGATAGGGGTTTGGAGTAACCAATTGTGATGTCGCGTTAAATCTTAGGCTGGTCGAGAATAAGTTCCACCTCGTCGACGCTGAGACCCGTAGCCTGCGCCAGGGCTTGAGCAGACTGACCGCGTCTGAAGCCACTCAAAATTGTTTGGCGCAGGAATTGTGGAGATTTGGTGAAATTTTCCGCCTGTTCAAGCAGGCGGCGCATTTCCACCGCGCGATGGTGCAGTTTATCTTCCAAGGCCGCCAGTTCTTCCTGCCGCTTGGCAAAGGAACTGACAATTTCCTGCTCCAGGCGAGCGTTGAAATCCAGTTTTTGGAGGAATTCTTCCTGTCGGTCCTGCAGTGAACGCACCAGGAGTTCCGATTTTTTCAATTTGAGAAAGAAAAAAAAGGCGAGAACCAGGAGCAGGATTTCCATCAGAGTGGACAAGGCAAGGATCCAGTACGAGATTTCAGGGTTCATTTATACCTGCGTGTCAATCAGGTGCCCCTGATCTGATTCGAGTTCGGCTTCTTGACGATGTTTACGTCGTTCTCCCAAGAACTGTTCCTGCGGAGATTGATGAGGTTCATCGGGATCAATCTGAGTTTCGTCAGTAGCGTTCGTCTTTGCGATTTGAGTTTTTTCCAGTTTTTGGCGGCGTAGTACCAGTTCTTGAGCCAACGCCTGTTGCGCTTCGGGATGTGCGATCAGGATATGGTGAATTTTTTGGGCTTCCGGGATCTGGCTGATCAGGGTAGAAAGATCAAGATTGTCGACCATTATTTCACCACGTACTCCTCTAGCAAGATTTCGGAAACTTGACCGTTTTTCAAGGATTGATTGATGACTGTGACGAGGTCACTCTTCAATCTGTCGGAGTTCTCAGGGTTGTCCAGAAAGGAAAGGGGGGAATTTTTGAGATAGCGGTACACGCCGTCGCGGATGAACAATGAGTTGTGCTGCAATTCATAGCGCATAATCTCGGAAACACCCTTTATGGAGAAACGGCAGGTTAAAAAACGGATTTGGTCGTTGAGCACATATTCGACTTGAAATTGTTCTAAAGCGTAGGTGTATTCAAGCGCTGGTTTTACAGGAGGAGTGATCTCGGCCGTGGCGTTAACCTCCGGTTTGGACTCCGAGGTTGGTGTTTGGCTCTGTGAGATGTTTTCCGCTTTGCTCGCTTCTTCAGGCTGTTTCAATTCGGATTTCATGAAGAAATAGCCAGCGCCCGCCCCGAGCAGGAGGCACAATGCAGCTGCGATGCCAAAAACCCACAGTTTGCTCGGCTTGGGCCACGTACGCTTGGGGGAAGAGTCGGCTTCGGGTACGACAGGTTTTTCTTCAGGTTCGAGCCCAGGTTCTGTGGGAGTGGGGGCCGGTTCCTCTTTTTCCTCGAATTCGAGGAAAAGGGCATCGTCGAGATCAAGTTCAACTTTTTGCAGGCCCTTGGGCACGCTCTCCTGCAGGCGTTCATCATCCAAGGCGACGTTGGAGCCGCCTTCAGGAGATGGTTGGGCGAGAAGGATGAAAAGAATCATGGGGACTGGGTTGACCGGCAAACATGTTGTTGCCGGCCAGGGTGGTTATTCAAAGATTTTGTTGATTTTTTGACCCAGGGTCTCCGCTGTGAAGGGCTTGACGATATAATTGGAAACTTTGGCCTGCACTGCCTCGATGATGTTTTCCTGCTGTGCTTCCGCCGTGACCATAAGGAACGGCAGATCGCCGAACTCTTCGCTGGCGCGTACTTTGCGCAGCAACTCAATTCCTGTCATCTGCGGCATATTCCAGTCGGAAATGATGAATTCTACCTGGTCTTTGGTCAGGATGTCCCAGGCCGCCGTACCGTCATCGGCCTCGACAATGTTATTGAAGCCGAGTTGCCTGAGAATATTCTTGATAATTCGGCGCATGGTCGAAAAATCATCGACGATGAGCACCCGCATGCTTGTATTGACCGCCATCTATCCCTCCGCATTAGCTAATTTTAGAAATCAAACACAACATGTTCAGTTGATTTCGCCGTACTCGCGCACAAACATTTTTTTCAGCTTGGCCAAGGCTTGGGAGTGAAGCTGCGAGACCCTTCCTTCGGTGATATCCAGGGCCAAAGCCACTTCCTTCATGTTGAGTTCTTCCGTGTAGTACAAACTTAAGACCAGCTTTTCTCGTTCATTAAGTCTATCGATGAGATGCCCGAGCTTGTCAATGATGTCGTGGAAGGCCACGGAGGTAAAGGGTTCCTGGTGATTGCGCCCTTCACCGGGCTGGTCCCCGTAATCCTGGATCGCATCCAAACTCAGGACGATTTGGGAGTTCACGGCTTCCAGGGTCGCTTCTAACTCCAGACGGCTTTGGCCGGTGAGGTCCACCAGTTCGTTGCGGGAGGGAGGGTGACCGTTCACCTGTTCGAACTCCCTGATGATGTGCTCCAATTTCTTGATTTTCTGGCGCAGTCCCCGCGAAAACCAATCCATGCGTCGCAGTTCATCGAGCATGGCCCCGCGGATGCGGCTGTCGGCGAACGTTTCAAAGTGGATGCCCAGGTCCGGCTGGAATTTGCCCAGGGCTTCCATGAGGCCCAGGGTGCCTGCGCTGATCAGGTCCGAAAGTTCGATATGGGCCGGAAGTTTGGCTTTGAGGTGCAGGGCGATGATCTTGATCCGGGGGGCAAAAGCGCGTGCAATGCGATCCTTGTTGGCGGGATTCAAGGACGCAAAGGAAGTGCCGGCCTGCTCCAAAACAGACCAGATCGGTTCTGCGGAATTATTCCGCAAAGAGGAGCTTCTTCCAGAAGAACTTGATGTTCCCATCGAGATGGTCCTGCGGTTTCCATTGCGCCAGATTGCGGGCGATGTTGTGTACAGCGAGGGACGCCTCTCCATTGGGATTCAGACTGCAGAAAGGCTGCTGCTGAATGACGGCCTGACGTACCGTCGGGTCAAGCGGAATGGTGCCGACAAAATCAAGGGAGACGCCGCTCAAGAAATGGTCGCATGCATTGTAAAGTTTGGCGAAGATGTCTTTGGCCGATTTTTCATTTTTGGCCATGTTCACCACGATATGAAATTTGTCCACTCCGTGCCGGAGCTTCAAGACCTTGATGAGGGCGTAGGCATCCGTCAGTGATGTAGGTTCAGGGGTGACGACCAAGAGGCGTTCCTGGGCCGCGAGGTTGAAATAGAGCACGTTGTCGTTGATGCCGGCTCCGGTGTCCACGATCAGGAAGTCGATGCTGTCTTCCAGGACATCCATGGCCTCCAGGAGTTCGAGTTTTTGTCCCGTCGACAGGGACAGCATCTCGCTGACACCGCTGGCTGCGGGCAGAATGGAGAACCCGTAGGACGTGGGGAACAGGATGTCACCCAGAGACACCCCTTCGTGAAAGACATGGAAAAGGTTTCGCTCCGGAGCAAGGCCCAGCATGACGTCGACGTTGCCCAAACCGAGATCCGCGTCCAGGATGACGCAGCGCTTGCCCAGTTTGTTCAGGCAGAGGGCGAGATTGATGGAAACATTCGTTTTTCCAACTCCTCCCTTGCCGGAGGTGACCGAGAGAACAATGGGGAGAGTGGCGCTCATGCTGTGTCCGGGATATAAATGGTTTATCAATTGGTTGCGTCCGGCAGTTCATGCCGCAGCAAAAGTCTCCAAACATCCTGGTCCTTGGGTTGCACCAGGGTGTTCTTCAGGTCCGGCCCTACGGAAAACAGAGATACAGGCAACCCGGTATTGTTGGCCTGATTGATTATTTCCCCATAATTACAGGCTTCATCCAGCTTCGTCCAGATAATGCTGGCTGCGGAATCAGAGCGAAATCTGGACACGAAATTGTCCATCTGGGTGGAACCGAAAAGCGGACTCAACACGAGGTGAACATGGCAAGGTGGGAGGTTTCTCCCGGAAACTTCCTGCAGCCAGGTGTCCAGGTTTTGACGGCCGGGCAAGCCGGGTAGGTCGAGCAGGACAAGATCGTGGCCCTCCGCGTCCCGCTCAAGGCTTTCCCAATGGGCGGAATTGTCCAACTCCCGGTAGGACAGCCCCGAGAGTTCCGTGTAGTGGCGCAGATAAAGCCGTCCTTTGCCCTGAGAACGATCCGCGTTGATCACCAGAATGCGCGCTTTCGGGCGTATTTTTTTCATGGCCAAGGCGAGGCGCAAGGTCGTGCAGGTCTTGCCGCTTCCAAAAGGTCCGGCCAAGAGATGGAATTTGTGTTCCCACGGAGTGTCGAGCCATGGGCTGACGCTGACCATGTTGTTCATTACGGATAAAGTGGGCGCCTCCGGGGCGCGGCGAAATTTTTCCCACAGGTCCAGGAGCACGTCTTCCTTCACGCCTTCCCGCTCCAGATATTCAAAAACAAGCTGCTGGCGTGGGGTGAGCAGACCGACGTCCATCTGTGGTTTCAAGACGGCCATGAGCTGTTTGCGCAGTTTGGTCCATTCCTCGCGCAGGCAGATCGCATCGTCTTGCCCCATGCCCAGGGGCATGACGCTTTCGGTCAGGCTCTTGTGGGCGGGCGGCACATCCAGGGCGGCCATGATTTCATAGCAGGTCACACCTTTTCGGGTCTGCTTTTGATTGCTGAGGATGATGGCTTCAGGACCAAGCTCGGCCTTGATCCGGGCCATGATGTCCTTGGTGCTGGTTCCGGTGAATGTTTTGACCTGCATGTTAGATTTCCACCATGGCTACGGATTCAAGTCTGATGTCCGCCGGAATTTCCGCTTGTGAGATGACCGGCATGGTCGGCAAAAAGCGGGCGAGAAGTTGGGACAAGTGCTGGCGGATGATGGGGGAAGTCAGCAACACAGGCTGGCCCTCGGCCACGATTCCTTTTTCCGCGGCCTTGTTGATGCCCTGGATGATTTTATGCGCAAGTCCCGGTTCCATGGCCAGATAGGAACCGTTGTCCGTACGTTTGATGCTCTCCTGGAAGGCGTTTTCAATGGCTGGCGACAAGGAGATGATGGGCAGCAGATTGCCTGATCCCAAATACGGTTTGATGATTGTTCGAGCCAGGCGCTGGCGCACGAATTCGGTCAACTGGTCCCCGTCCTTGATGGAATGGCCATAGTCGGCCAGACATTCCACGATGGAGAGCAGGTCGCGGATGGACACGTTTTCGCGGACAAGATTCTGCAGCACCTTCTGTAATGTGCCGAGTGACAGAATACCGGGCACCAGTTCTTCCACGACCTTGGGGGCACGTTGGGACAGGTTGTCGAGCAGGGCCTGGATTTCCTGGCGGCCCAGGAATTCATGCAGGTTCTGCTTGAAGACTTCGGTCAGATGCGTGGCGATGACCGTGGACGGATCCACCACCGTATAACCGGCCATGACGGCCTCGTCCTTCTTGGCGTCGGGAATCCAGAGCGCCGGGAGGTTGAAGGCCGGCTCCAGGGTTTCGATGCCCTTGATGGAATGGCGGGCGTCGCCCGGATCCATGGCCAGAAAGTGATCGATCATGATTTCCGCCGAGGCCACCCGATTGCCCTTGATTTGGACCACGTATTCGCCGGGTTTGAGCTGCAGATTGTCGCGCAGATGCAAAGAAGGCACGATGACGCCCATATCCAGCGCAAATTGGCGGCGGATGGAGCGGATGCGGGCCAGCAGATTGCCGTTTTGCTCCTCGTCCACCAAGGGGATGAGCCCGTAGCCTACTTCCAGTTCCATGATATCAAGCGGCAGCAGGGCCTGCACTTCTTCCGGGCTGTCCGGCGCGGTCGTTTTTTTCTTCTTGGGCTCCGCGACGCTGTCCTCGGCCTTGATGCGGTCGGCGATGGTGGCCACCCCGAAGAGCGCGCCGGACAGAATCAAGAAGGCCAGGGTCGGCATGCCCGGGACTATGGCGAACAGGAGCAGCACTCCGGAGACGAGCTTCAGAGCCTTGGGGTGGTTGGTCAGCTGGCCGATGAATTCCTCGCCCATGCGCGCTTCAGCGGCGGCCCGGCTGACAATGAGGCCGGCCGCGGTGGAGGTGATGAGGGACGGAATGGTGGAGACCAGACCGTCGCCGATGGTCAGCAGCGAAAAGGTCTTTGCGGCTTCCATCCATCCCATGTCCTTCTGTAGCACGCCGATGAACATCCCGCCCACGATATTGATGAGCGTGATGAACATGCCCGCATTGACGTCTCCGGACACGAACTTGCCCGCGCCGTCCATGGCCCCGTAGAAATCCGCCTCGCGGCGCAGGTTTTCGCGCTGCTTGATGGCCTGCTGCTCATCGATGAGTCCGGCGTTGAGATCCGCCTCAATGGCCATCTGTTTGCCGGGCATGGCGTCCAGGGTGAAGCGGGCGGCGACTTCGGCGATGCGGGTCGTGCCGGCGACGATGACGGTTTTGTTCAGCGTGAAGAGGATGAAGAAGATGACCGCGCCGATTGCGTAATTGCCCCCGACCACGAATTCTCCGAAGGCCTGGATGACTTTGCCTGCCGCCGAGGTGCCCTCGTCGCCATGCAGCAGAATGAGCCTGGTGGATGCCACGTTCAAGGACAGGCGCAGCAGTGTGGTCACCAGCAGGACCGAAGGGAAGATGGAAAATTCCAGGGGAGAGGTCATGAACATGGATGTGATCAGGATGACCAGGGAAAAGGAAATGGAGAAGGCCAGGAGAACGTCGAGAATGATGGTCGGCAAAGGCACCAGCATGACAAAGAGAGTCATGATCACGCCACCAGCCAAAAGAAAATCACCCTGTCGGGTAAATCGTTTGTAATTGATGGTCATGGCCTGGGAGTTTGTAGCCATTATTTTGACGTCCTTGGTACTTCGCGTTTCTAGTTTCGGCGCTGTTTAGCTTTGTATACTTGGGCCAGGATGGCGGCTACGGCTTGGTAAAATTCTTCCGGAATGGTGTCTCCGACTTCGATCACTTTATACAAGGCTCGTGCCAGGGGTTTGTTTTCACGGATGGGGACGCCATTTTCACGGGCAATCTCCTTGATGCGTTGGGCCACTTCTCCCGCGCCTTTGGCCAAAACCAACGGGGCCGGGGCCTCCATGGCATTGTAACGGATGGCGATGGCCAAGTGGGTGGGGTTGGTGATGATCACATCCGCCTTGGGAACGTCCTTCATCATGCGCCGGGCCATCACGGCCATCATTTTTTGACGCTGTTTGTTTTTGATGGCCGGATCACCTTCCGCCTGCTTGCGTTCGTCCTTGACCTCACTCTTGGTCATCTTCAGGTTCTCCTCATAGTCCCAGCGGGTGTAGATCAGGTCTGCGATGCCGATGAGGATCATGGGAGTGAGAGCATAGTAAAACATGGTTTTACCGGCGGAGAGTATGTAGGCGGCGATGTTTTCGGCTGATTGGTAAAAAAGCGGGATGACTTCGCCAAATGCCTTTTTGAGGACCAGATACGGTCCAATAGCCACGGCTGCGGCCATGAAAATGCTTTTGAGCAGGCGAACGATGGTCTGCTTGCTGATGAGGAGCTTTTTCAGGCCGGAAACGACGTTAAACACCTTGAGTTTTGGTTTGAAAACCTTGGGCGACCAGATTTTGCCGACCTGCAGGCGGACAATAATGTAGGCCGCCACGGCGATAACCAGCATGATCGGCACGACCATCACCGCCATGCTGTACACGCATTTTTGGAACAGGGCGTACACCGAGGTGGGGGTCAGTTCAAAGACAAAGCCCTCCTGAAAGAACCATCGCATCAGATCTTCTATTTCGGAGCGGATGGTGCCCAGATAGAACTGGACCATCAAGAGTCCGATGAGCAGGAGGAAGGGCTTTGGCAGCTCCTGGCTTTTGGGGACGCTTCCTTCACCGCGGGCCTTGTTGCGGCGTTTGGAGGAGGCCCGTTCGGTGCGACTCGGATCTTGCTGAGACATGGAATCCTAGCGCATTGCGCCGATGATTTGGGAGAAGAGCAGGGGCATGCGGGACACGAATCCCTCCATGTGCAGCGAGATTATTTCAAAAATGATGCCCAGGAAAATAAATCCGACGCTGATTTTTACAGGAAATCCGATGATGAGCACGTTCATCTGCGGGGAGGCCCGTGAAATCAGGGCCAGAGCCAAATCCACGAGCAGGATGGCGGCAATGACCGGGGCGCCGATCTGGATGGCCAGGACAAACATCTGCCCCGAGAGGGCGAAGATCTGCGAAGACAGCCTCGGAGAAAGAAGGATGGCGCCCGGCGGGAGAAGGTCGAAACTTTGCATCAATCCGTTGAGCAGATACAGATGTCCGTTGAAGGACAGGAATGTCAGCAAACTGACCATGTACAGGAAATGGGCCGTGACCGCTTCGGAGACTCCGGAGTCCGGATCGACGACATTGACCATGGCAAAACCCATCTGGAAGCCGATCAGTTGCCCGCCGGTCTGAATGGCGGCAAAAAGAAAGCGGATGACAAGGCCAAGGACAAGCCCCAGGAGGAGCTCCGCGCCAAGCATGAGGGCCAGGTCGAAAGGATGCCCCGGCATTTGGGCGCCCATAGGCGGCAGTCTGGGCCACAAAGCCAGGGTCAGTGTCAGGCAGATGGCCGCCTTGACCGGAGCGGGCAGAGTCTGGCCGCCGAAAAAG
>CAXNFJ010000035.1:0-10783 GCA_964201165.1 Desulfomicrobium sp. | reverse complement strand
TGGATCGCCTTTGCCCTGCTCCTCTATATCGGAGGACACATGCTCTGGGAAGGTCTGCGCCACAATGAAGATGATGCTTGCCAGGACCCGACCGTGGGATCGCGTCTGATCATGCTCTCCGTGGCCACGAGCATCGACGCCCTGGCCGTGGGCTTCAGCCTGGCCATGCTCGGCACGCCCATCTGGTATCCGGCGGGAGTCATCGGTGTGGTCGCGCTGGTCTTCACGGCCGCCGGCCTGCATCTGGGCAAACTCCTGGGCTGCCAGACCCACCTCGGTCAATACGCCGAAGTGCTGGGCGGCGGCGTGCTGATGGGCATAGGGGGGAAGATCTTGTGGCAGGCCTTGTAAAGAGAATGCACGCCCCGAAGACAAGGACCTGATCAATCTCCCCAACGCTTTGAAAATTCGTACTTTTCTTGCCTCACGGCCAGGTGTGATGCTAAAATCATCCATGGCCGAGACATCCGGCCCGCATCTCGAACCCTGGAAAGGCCCATGCGTCTGATCTACGCCATTCTCCTCCTGCTGACAGTGCACGCCAACTGTCTCGCCGCCCCGTCCCTGAACCTGAGTTCCGAGGAGCGCGCCTGGCTTGCCGACCACAAGGACTCCCTGGTCCTGTCCTACGACCGATCCTTTCCCCCCATCGAATTCGAAACGCCCGGTGAGACCTTCGCCGGGCTGAGCGCCGACATCATCACACAGATCGAAAACCGCCTCGGCATCACATTCCGCAAACAAGGCACCCCCTGGACAGACGTCCTGCAAGGCCTGCAAAATGGAACAACGGCTCTGGCCCCGGCCATCGTGCACACCTCGGAGCGCTCGCAGTACACAGTCTTCACGCCCCCCTACGCCCGGATTCCACTTGTCATCGTCACCTCCCGCAGGGTGCGGGGCTCCTTGTCCATGGACGATCTCGACGGACTGCGCGTGGCCGCCGTGCGCGGCTACGCCTCGGCGGACCTTGTGCACGCGGCCGCTCGGGGCCGGTACACGGTCGTGGAAGTGGAGACAATCCGCGAAGGCCTGCGCGACGTCTCCTTTGGCGTGGTCGACGCCTTTGTGGAAAGCCTGGCCGTCGCGGCCTGGTACATTCAGCAGGAGGGGCTGCCCAATTTGCGGGTGGCCGGGGACTTGAACGTCACTGAAGATCTGTCCCTGGGCGTGAGCAAGCAGTACCCCCTCCTGGCCAGCGCCGTAGGCAAGGCCCTGGCCTCCATTCCCGAACGCGACATGCGGAGCATCACCGACCGCTGGGTTCATCTTCCCACCACATTTCTCGATAAGCAGACCCTGAGCGCACTGAAGCTTGCGGCCGGCTTCACGGCCATCTTCCTCGTTGTCCTGGCGGTGCTGGCCTGGGTGCTGAGCCGCAAACTGCGCAAGAAAATGGCCGAGTTGCGGCACACCGAATCCGCCCTGACCGATCAGGTCGGCCGCTTCCAGTTGGCCATGCAAGCCACGCAGGCCGGATCCTGGGAACACTTTCCGGCCGAAGCCAGGGAGGAACACAGCCCTGAGTGGTACACCATGCTTGGCTACCCCCCCCAGTACGGATCACGTGGACTGGACAGCTGGAGCAGCCTCATCCATCCCTGTGACCGCGATCGCGCCGTCGACGCCTTCGCGACCTACATCCGGGAAGGCGGCCGGGGCATGTACGAAGCGGAATACCGCATGCGCGCGAATGATGGCTCCTGGCGCTGGATCCTGGGCAAGGGCAAAGCCGTGGCCTGGGACGGCGAAGGGCGTCCGACCCGCATCATCGGGCTGAACATGGACATCCACAAAAGCCGGGAGGCCCAGGAGGAAATGTACCGTTTCCAGAACCTGAGCAAGGCCCTCCTCGAACAGACCACGCAATTCATCGGTTTGCTCAGTCTGCAGGGCACCCTTCTCTCCTCCAACCGGACCGCCCTGGGATGGGTCAAGGCAAAGGCGGAGGATGTGCTCGGCAAGCCCTTCTGGAACGGACCATGGTGGCCGGACAAGGCCAAGGCGGAAGCCATGCTCAGGGAAATCCTCGACCGCGTCCGCGCCGGGGAAACCGTGCGCCGGGAGATCACGCATGTCGACCCCGAGGGCAATGAAGCGATCTTCGACTTCACCGCATCCCCTTTCCGTGACGAGACCGGCAGGGTCATCAACCTTATCGTCGAAGGCCGCGACATCTCGGAGCTCAAGAAAAAACAGACGGCCATCCTGGAAAGCGAAAAGCGCTTCCGGACCATTTTCGAAAACGCCCCCTATTCCATGTCCATAAACCGCCTGTCCGACGGCAAATACATGGACGCGAACACCGCATTTCTGGACAGAATGGACATCAGCCGCGAGGAGCTGCTGCGTCTCACCCCCCTGGAAGTCGGAGCCATGCCCGTAACACACCGGGAAGAAATACTTTTCGCCCTGCGACGCAACCAGAACGTGCACAACCTGGAAACCCAGGTGCACAGGCCAAACGGCACGATCGGTCACATCCTGTATTCGGGGGGGCTCATCACCCTGGACGGGGAGTCCTGCATCCTCTCCATGACCGTGGACATAACGGAACTGAAAAACGCCCAGGAAGCCTTGCGCCGTTCCAAAGAGATGTTTTCCCGCCTTTTCCAACTTTCTCCGGACATCATCACCCTGGCCAAGGAGGAAGACGGGACCCTGCTCGAGGTCAACGAAGCGTTCAGCCGCATCACCGGTCATACCAGGGACGAAGCCGTGGGCCGCACCACCCTGGAACTCGGCATCTTCGCCGTTTCGTCGCAACGAACGGAATTTGTGGACATCCTGAAGCGCTCCGGAAAGGCTGAAAACTTCGAATTCGACCTCCGCCGCAGTGACGGCCACGTCCTGCGTTGTTCGACCTCGTCCAAGCTGATGACCCTCGATGGCACGCCCTGCATCCTGGCCATCACCCGCGACATCACCCACGTGCGCGCCTTGCAGGAAACAATGATCCAATCCGAGAAAATGCTTTCCCTGGGGGGAATCGCCGCCGGCATCGCCCATGAAATCAACAATCCCCTAGGCATCGTGCTGCAGGCGGTCCAGACCATCAACCTGCGCACCAAGGTCGACTTCCCCAAGAATCTGGAGGCGGCGGCAGCGATCGGTGTTGATCTTGGACAGGTGGACCGCTACCTCAAAGAACGCAAAATCGACGTCTTCATCCGCGACATCCAGGGGGCGGCGGTCCGCGCGGCGGAAATCATCCGACACATGCTCGATTTCAGCAGGCGCAGCGAGTCCAGGCGTTCAGTCTGTGACATCACGACCATCATCGAACATGCCCTGCGTCTTGCCTCAAGTGATTACGATCTCAAAAAAAATTACGATTTCAAGACAATAAGAATTATTAAGGACTTTGACAAAAATCTTCCCGCATACGAATGCACGGAAACGGAAATCGAGCAGGTCCTCTTGAACCTGCTGCGCAACGCGGCCCAGGCCATGGCCGACGCCACCCCGCCCACGGCCGACCCATGCATCAGCATCCGCGTCAGGGCCCTGGGCAAAGGCCTGCGTATTGAAATTGCGGACAACGGACCAGGCATCACGCAGGAAAACCGCAGCCGCATCTTCGAACCCTTTTTCACGACCAAAGCAACAGGGGCGGGGACGGGCCTCGGGTTGTCCGTGTCCTACTTCATCATCACCAAGGGCCACGGAGGGCGTATGCATGTCAGCTCGCCGGCTGAAGGGGGCACCATTTTCACCATCGAATTGCCCGCCTCTCCGAAAGGCGGAGAATGAGTCATACATTTCTGGACGGGAGATAGCGTTTCAACATATCAAAGTTGCCATGTCAGACAAGATTTGTACTCCAACACGGCAGGACACTACATGAACATCCTGGTCATCGATGACGAAGACGGACTGCGCCGCTCCTTGCGGGCCTACCTGGAAGATCTCGGGTACGGCACCTTGGGCGCGGTCAACGGAAAAGAGGGGCTCGATGTCTTGCACGGAACGCTGCCCGATTTGGCCGCCGTCATCGTCGACCTGAACATGCCGGTCCTCGACGGCTACGGCTTTTTGCAGCAGGCCATGATCGAAGCCCCGGATCTGCCCATCATCGTTCTATCCGGCGTGGGCGTGGTCGACGACGCCTTGCATGCCGTGCGCCTGGGAGCATGGGATTTCTTGACCAAACCCCTGCACAATCTGAGCATCCTGAACCACACCTTGGACAAGGTCATGGAAAAGGCCCGCCTGATCAGGGAAAACCGGGAATATCAGACCAACCTTGAACGGCTCGTCCAACAACGCACGGCCGAACTGGAGCGCACGCGCCGCCAGATCATGCACCGCTTGAGCCGCGCCGCCGAGTACAAGGACAACGAAACCGGACACCACGTCATCCGGGTCGGGGAGATCGCCTCGGTCCTGGCCCATGCCCTGGGCCTGGACGAGACGCGCTGCGCCAATCTGCGCGACTGCGCCCCGTTGCACGACATCGGCAAGATCGGCATCCCGGACGAGGTGCTGCTGAAACCCGGCAAGCTTGACCCCGCGGAATGGAAGATCATGCAGCAGCACTGCATGTTCGGCTGCGAAATTCTGGGTCCCCTGACCAGCAAGGAAGAGGCTCATTCGAGTTGCGAACAATGGGACATGGCGGACGAGGATGACAACGAACTGCTCGACATGGCCCGCATGCTGGCGCTGTTGCACCACGAGCGTTGGGACGGCAGCGGGTACCCTTTCGGCCTGTCCGGGAAAGCCATCCCCCTGGAGGCGCGCATCGTCGCCGTCGTCGACACCTATGACGCCCTGGCCAGTGAACGGCCCTACAAGGAAGCCTTCCCCGAAGAAAAATGCCTGGCCATCATCAGGGAAAGCTCGGGCAGTCATTTCGACCCCCTGGTGGTGGAAGCTTTTTTTGCCAATATCGAGAGCATCCGATCCATCCGTCTGCACTGGCAGGATTAGGACGCGACCCGTGAAATGCAACCCATGAAAATATCGCAGCGCAGCATCCCCGGCCTTGACCGCGGCCGCCACGCGGCAAGGCTGCCTCGCCCCCGGCCCGAGCAAACCGTGATGACCACCGTACAGAGGGAACGGCAATGACCCTGCACCCTCTTCTGCTACGCCAACTCGAGCGGGCCAAGCTGAACGCCGAAGAAATGACCCCGCGCCTCCAGCCTTTCCTGGATTTTATCGACGAGACCCTGCATCAATTCGATGACGAAAGGGAACTCCTGGAAAGATCCCTGGAAACAAGCTCCGCCGCGCTGGCGCAACACACCGCCCTCATGCACGCTGTATTCATGTCCCTGCCCGATGTCTTCCTGTGGGTCACCCGCCAAGGGGTAATCACGGATTGCCGTGGCGGGGCGCTGTCCCTTTTCGGGCTTGAACCGGCCGTCCTGCTCCGGAAAAATGTGGCCGACTCCCCGGACGTGGCCGATCCCGAGGCCTTCTCCTCGGCCATGACGGCCCTGGCGCACGCCTCGTTCTTCCAGACCGAATACGCGCTGCACAGAGGCGATCGGTCCCGGCATTACGAAGCCCGCTTCGCCAACCTCACGGAAGACCTGATCCTGGTTTTGATCCGGGAGATTTCCGACCGGGTCCTGGCCGAGGAGGCCCTGCACGGCGCGCAACAACATCTGGACCACATCATCGAATTTCTCCCCGACGCTACGCTGGTGGTGGACAACGAGCACCGGGTCATCGCCTGGAACAGGGCGATCGAGGGGATGACGGGCATGCCCAAGGAAGAGATCCTGGGCAAATCGGGCTATGAATACGCCATCCCCTTCTACGGCCACCCTCGGCCCATCCTGCTTGATTTCATCGGCAAGGACCCATGCAACGACTACCCCATGTGCCAGCCGGAGCAAAACGTGGTCGACGGCCTGGCCACGGAGATTCATGTTCCCGCCCTGTATGGAGGGCGGGGGGCCTTTGTCTGGGCCAAGGCCACTCCCCTTTATGACCAGGAGGGCAACGTCACCGGAGCCATCCAGGCCATCCGGGACATCACCGACAAAAAAAGAGCGGAAATCACCACCCTGGTGCTTTATCTGGTCTCCACCGCGGCCAGCACGCCCATGACGGACGAGGCCCTTTTTTCCGCCGTGTTCGACATCCTGGCCGAACATTTGCGGGCCCAAATCCTTTTCATCTCACTGGTCAATGACACTGGACCCGGCCTGACCTACCCCTTTTTCAGCCATCAGGATCTGGCCCGTCCGGAAACCCTGAGGCGCCTCTCGGCGCTGTCCTCCGAGGCCCGGCGAACCGCATCGCCCCGCCTCTCATCCGAGGACAGTGACGACGCCCCGGAATCGCTATGCTGGTTCTCCTCCCCCCTCATGTACGGGGAACAGGTCCTGGGCTCCGTTGTCATCCAGCTCTTTGAGAACAATCTCCGTTTTTCCGGCAAGGACGCGCCCGTGCTGGCGTCGGTGGCCGATCACCTGGCCATGGCCATTTCACGCAACGCTACGGAGAAGGCCCTGCGCCACAGCGAAGAAAAACACCGTTCCATTTTTGAAAACGCCACCGAGGGCATTTTTCAGGTGTCCCTGGACCACGACCTGCTCAGCGCCAATCCGGCCATGGCCCGCATCTTCGGCCATGAAAACGTCGAAAGCCTGATGGGTCGGGCTCACGGCTTCCTGCAGCACGCCGTCTCCTCCCAGGATCGGGTCAAGCTCCTGAGCCAGGTGCTGCAGCTGGGCACCGTGCAGAATTTCGAATCGGGGACCGTGAAGGCCGACGGGAGCAAGACCTGGATTTCGATCAACATGCGGGCGGTGAAAAGAGCCGATGGATCCATCCTTTACCTGGAAGGATCCGTGCGTGACGTGTCCATGCGCAAAAAGGCCGAGCGCAGGCTGGCGATCCAGAAGAGCCTTTTCCAGCAACTCTTCGACAATTCGCCGCAGGGCATCCTGCTGCTGGGCAAGGACGGGGTGCCCATGGACCTCAATCCGAGTTTCACCAGTCTGTTCGGATTCACCAGGACAGACCTGCATTCCCTGTTCGAGGTGCTGCTCCCGCCCGACAACCTGGAGGAAAGCTACACCTTCATTTCAACGGTGCTGAACGGGACATCGGTCAGCACGGAAACCCGGCGCAGAGCCAAGGATGGCCGGATCATCCCCGTCTCCATGCTCGGGTACCCGTACCTCTTGGACGGCACCATCTCCGGGGCATTCTTCATTTTCAGCGACATTTCCGAACGCAAGAACTATGAGGCGCAGCTGACGCGGCAGGCTCTGCGCGACAACCTGACCGGACTGCCAACCGGGTCCTCCTCCTGGAGCGCCTGAACCGGGCCATGACGAGGCAGAATCGCAACGCAGGCTACCGCTTCGCCGTGCTCATGAGCGATCTGGACAGCTTCAAGCGGGTCAACGACACCCTTGGCCATCAGGCCGGAGACCATCTGCTGCAGGAAGTGGCCCAGCGCCTGTCCACATGCTTGCGCACCATGGACACGGTGGCCCGCATGGGCGGTGACGAGTTTGCCGTGCTGCTCGAGGATTTTCAAAGCAATCAGGAAGCCATCGCCATCACACGCCGCCTCCTTGAAGCGATTCGTCAACCCCTGAAGCTTCTGGACCGCGAAATTCTGGTCAGCGCCTCGGTGGGCGTAGTTCTGCAGACGGCGCGCTATACCTCCCCCAACGATCTCCTCCGGGACGCCGACATCAGCATGTACCGCTCCAAGGAGCTGGGCAAAAACCAGTTCAAGGTCTTCAGCAAGAGCATGTACGAGCAGGTGGTGCAGACCGTGCAGATGGAAAACGATCTGCGCCAGGCCCTGATCGAGGACGAATTCGAACTCTACTTTCAGCCCATTTATTCCGTGACCAGACAAAACCTGAACGGCTTCGAGGCCCTGATACGCTGGAATCATCCCGGACGCGGGCTTCTCACTCCGGCGTCCTTCATCCCCGTAGCCGAGGACACCGGGCTGATCACCGAAGTCGGCACCTGGGTTCTGCACAAAGGCTGCCGGACTCTGGCCGAGTGGAATGGGCGCTTTCCGGGCATCGATATCAGCCTGTCCCTGAACCTCTCGCCCAAGGACCTGCTGCAGCCGACCCTGGTTCCCATGCTGACCGAACTGCTGCGGGAAGTCGGGCTCGAAGCCCGGAAAATCAAGCTCGAAATCACGGAAACAGCGGTCATGGACAATCCGGAGATGGCCACATCCCGACTTGAACGCCTGCAAAAAATGGGATTCCGGATCGCCATGGACGACTTCGGCACGGGCTATTCCTCCCTGTCCTATCTGCAGAGGCTGCCCATCGACATCCTGAAGATCGACCGCTCTTTTGTGCAGACCATGCTCGAAAACCCCAACAATCTGGAAATCATCAAGGCCATCATCGGCCTGGGCAAAATCCTGGATCTGCGCATCGTGGCCGAAGGTGTGGAGACACCGGAGCAGCTGGCCGCATTGCAGGAACTCGGTTGCGATCTGGCCCAGGGGTTTTTCCTGGGCAGGCCCATGCCCCGGCGCCAGGCCGAAGAATTGCTGGCCTCATGCAACGCCGAACCTTGCTCCTGGGCATCCCCGCAAAATATGGCATGAAGGATCCGGCATGATCAAACGGCCCGTTCACCGATCTCCGTTCCGCACCTACCGCGCCTCGCAGCAGCCGGACCTGACGATCTTCCAGGTCATCATCGAGGAAACGGATCTGTGGGTCGCGGCGCGAGCGGATCTTTCCGGCCCCATGGCCGACCATGTCCGTCTCCTGCGCGGGCAGATCCTGTCCTACGCAGCCATTCATCCGCAGTTTCTCCCATCCCTCACGCCCCTTGACGCCGGGCCCCATGCGCCGGAGATCATCCGCCGCATGTGCCGGGCCGGGCAACTGACCCATGTCGGCCCCATGGCCGCCGTGGCAGGCACCGTGGCCCAAATGGTCGCGGAGCGATTCCGGGACGCCTCACCGGACATCTTGGTCGAAAACGGCGGCGACACCTATCTCTTCTCCACCCGGGACCGGCACATCGGCATCCTGAGCATGCCGGACGAGAATGTGCGTCTCTGCGTGCCGGTAGCGGCCGAAGAATTCCCCTGTTCCTTTTGCGCGTCTTCGGCCAAAATCGGACACTCCCTCAGCTTCGGCAACGCCGACCTCGTCGTGACGCGGTCCCAAGACGCGGCCCTGGCCGACGCCGCGGCCACGGCCCTGGCGAACCTGCTCAAGAACGCGGACTCCATGGATGCGGTGCTGGACCAGGCCCAAGCGTGGGAAGAAATCGGACTGGATGGCGTCTTCGCCCAGTGCGAGGGGAAAATCGGACTGTGGGGGAAGATGGAGCTTTCGGTGGTGTAGGGAATGCCGGACGCATAAAAAAACGCCCCGCTTCAGTGGGAAGCGGGACGTTGCATTCACATCATTCTATTTTGGAACTTTCTGACTTTACCGGTTTCTCGTTGCTCTACACAGAACTCTTAAAACCCGGGGAGCGCTCGTTGACGGTCACACCGTCTGGTTTGCCTGGGCTGATGGGCTGCTTGTCGCCCCGCCTCTTCGGCCTGTTGAGTCGCTTCCTTCACTCGTCCTTCAAACTTGTATAGCCCAATGGTCTGCCCTCCGTTGAGGTTGATCCGATCGTCCACATACAAAATATAAGTCCTATGATCGCCCTGTCCAGAGAGCATGGCCACATATTCATCCCACCGACCTCTCCCGCGCCCGGCGGACCCGCGACGCGATCTGGACAAGCGAGTCGGAGCTTGGCGAACCGCAGCAGCCTCACCCCGTAAATACCACGAATACATGAACCCGCTCTTTGCCTTTGCCCCGAGCTTTGCTAGAAGACGCGCATGACCGCACCCGATGACCAAAACCCCAACCCCGCCCCACGAGGCATGATCCGGTTCGCCCGGCCCCTGGCCTTCGCCCTTGCCGTGTTCTGTGTCATCCTCTCCGGGCTGTGGATCGCCCTGCCCAGGCTGACACAGGAACTGCTTGTCCCCATGCTTGCCTCGGCCCTGGACATGCCGCATGTGGGCGTGGAGATCCGGCGGGCGGATTTTTCTGGGCTGGACCTGGGGGAAATCTCCCTGGCCCCGGATTCGGGCATCCGGACCACGGCCGCGCAGGTGGACTGGAGCCTTGCGGGCCTGTTGCGCGGCCGGGTGGACAGGGTGCGGGTCATGGGCCTGCGCGTCCTGGCCCGAGAAACGGACGGGAAATGGACGGTGCCGGGGCTGCCCAAGACAAAAAAAGACCCTGGCTCCGACGCCGCCCCCATGTTCATGCCCCGAATCGGGGAAGTGTCCGTGGATGGACAAATCATCCTTGACGGCCAACGCCTCAAGCTTTCGGCGCCCCTGTCCGTAAACGGCAGCCTGAGTGAAGACGGCCGGCTCCTCCTGGATGCGCGCACCGCACTGGCCGGACAGGATATGCGTCTCGCCCTGGATGCCGATCTCGGCCGCAACGACTTCCGCCTGTCCATGGCCCTGCCCCCGGCGTCCGTCGCCGCCCTGGCCAGCCTGGTGCCGGGACTGGAAAACATGCCCTTCAGCGGCAACATCGAAGCCCAGGCAAACGCAACCCTGCCTTCGGATCAAAAGCCCCGCATGGAGGCCAGCCTCGGCCTGGGCGACATCCGCACCCTGATTGGCGGTAACGCGCTGACCCAGGAAGGGGATACGACCATGCGGCTCGACTGGCAGGATGGCGTGCGACTCGCCCTTGATCCCATACGACTGAACGCCCCGCTGCCCCTGATCCTGACCATGAGCGACATTCATGCGGACCTGGACAACGGCGCTTTTGGCGGCTCCTTTGACCTT
>CAXNFJ010000034.1:0-10829 GCA_964201165.1 Desulfomicrobium sp. | reverse complement strand
CTTAACCATCATTTCAACCCTGGCTAGTGCATGAGCGATCACAGCGCCCGTATCCTCATCATTGATGATGAACCGACACTCCTTGAATTTCTTGGAGATTTTCTTCGTGAGCATGGCCACGAAGTTTTTGTGGCCGAGACCGGAGCCCGTGGAATCGAACTCTACGATTCGGAAATGCCCGATGTCGTCCTGCTCGATCTCAAGCTTCCCGACATGTCGGGATTCGAGGTGCTCAAGCATATTTCCGCCAAGGAAAATGAGACAGCCCCCATCGTCATTTCCGGCGTGGGGTCCACCGGTGATGTCATAGAGGCCCTGCGCCGGGGAGCCTGGGATTTTCTGGTCAAACCGTTTTCCAATCTTGAATTTGTGCTGCACTCCGTGAACAAGGGTTTGGAAAAGGTGCACCTCAAGCGGGAAAACAGGCTGTATCGCGAACGCCTTGAAGAGGAAGTGCAGCGGCGGACGCACGAGCTGCGCCAGGAAATTCTCACCCGCAAACGTATCGAAGAAGACCTGCGCCGCAGTGAGCTGCGTTATCGTGAATTAAGCCTGACAGATGAATTGACTGGACTCTATAATGCTCGTCATTTTTTTCGGCAGGTACAGACGGAAGTGGAACGGGCAAGTCGCTATAGCAGTCTGTTGTCCATTTGTGTCTTGGATATCGACCATTTCAAATTGTATAACGACACCTACGGACATTTATCCGGCGATGCCGTGCTCTCGGAGGTGGGCCGCATCATCCGGCAGCTCATTCGAGATTCTGACTCGGCCTATCGCTATGGAGGCGAGGAGTTCATCATCATCCTGCCCGAAACGAGCTGCGAAGAAGCGGCGCGTGTCGCGGAACGTATTCGGATCACTTTTTTCGAACACGCCTTTTATCCCGAAGACGGGACCGAAGTTCATGTCTCCATCAGTCTCGGAATCACCGGCTATCGCTTTGGCGAGACAACCTCCGATTTGGTGGACCGGGCGGATCAGAACATGTACCGGGCCAAGAAGGCCGGGCGAAACACCACAGTTTGCAGATAATTGGTGAGTAGTGAATGGTGAGTGGAAACGAATTCTCAGCACATCACTGTTCACCATGAACCATCAACTCCGTCAGGCGACAAAAACCGCATTCTCCTGCCGAAGTCGGATAACCGCACTTTGTGCAGGGCTGGATCTCCACGGTTGTTTCTCCGCGCGGCGCGAATCCCGAACGTCCGTCCTTCAGAAATCCATCGTAAAAACGAATCTTGCGCCCCGGCTGGATGTCCTCCAGTTCGGCGAGTATTTTCTTGTAGAGGGGAAAACTGGCCTTGGAGCTGTAGGGGCAGGGCGCGTAGCCGTAGTCGATCCCGGCCAGGAAGCAGAGGTTGGCGGTTTCGTATTCGGACAGGCGATAGAGCGGCTTGACCTTCTTGGCGAATCCTTTTTCGGCGGGCATGACCGGCCCCTGATCGCTCAGGTATTCCACATCCCAGCGCATGACGTTGGCAAAGAGGCGCGAGGTCTCGTCGTCCAGATTGTGGCCGGTGGCCAGGACCGTGTACCCGTTTTCCTGGGCGTGCTTGTTGAACAGGTAGCGTTTGGTCTGCCCGCAAACCGAGCAGATGGGGCGCCTGATCCGGCGTTTGACATCGCACATGGCCAGGCCGAGGGAGGCCGTCTCGATGACATGCAAAGGGATGTCGTTGGCCGCGCAAAAACGCTCCGTGTATCCGCGGGCGATAGGGGAGGACTCGGGGATGCCCAGGTCGATGTGCAGCCCGGAGACAGTGTACCCGAGCTCTTTTAATTGCCAGGACAGAGCCAGGGAATCCTTGCCTCCGGAGATGGCGATCAGAATCCTGTCTTCCGGCGTGAACATCCGGTGTTCCTTGATGGCCCGTTCGACCAAGCGGCGGGCGAAGAGCAGGAAGCAGTCCTTGCAGAAGGCCGTGTGATGGCTGGGCAGGGCGACAACCGCCGGAATTTTACAGCGTCTACACTTCATGTTTATCCTTTCGAGCCCACGTCGCGCACGGTGATGAAATCGCCCTGACGCAGGTTCAGGTCCGGCGTGAGCAGCTCCCCGTTGCGTATGATGAGCGCCCGGCCGGGCTTGCGTTCGATCGTGTTCAAGAGTTGCATGACCGTGTTCACACGGTCGAGGGTCAATTCCCGGTTTTCGGGTTCAAGGCGGACAGTGATCATGGTTCTCCTTGGCGGGTTGGTGTCAGCGGGAGCCGTGCCCTAAATCGATGTGTCCGAAAATTCAAGACCGGAGTCTCCGCCCGGCGGCCATGGCCTCCGGACGGCTCGGTTACACCGCATCGAGAATCAGGAACCCGTCCTCGTCCAGCCTGCCCTTGTCGGTCGTGACGTACCAGCGGATGCCGTCGCGTTCGATGATGACTTCTTCCGTACGCTCTTTCCTGCCCAGATAACCCTGCATGATCTGGGTTCCGCCGATGAGGATGAGACCGCTTTGACCATGGGGAAGATCCTCCAAGGTCAGGGGATGCACGATGCGTAGGGCCGAGCCGGGCAGGGGCAGGCCGACGGTGCCCGGCTTGCGCCCCTGCTGCACGCTCATGTCGACGGGATTGAGCACGTCGGGCGCGTTGATCGTGGCCACGGGCGTGGTCTCGGTCGTGCCGTAGCCGTCGTGGATGATGAGCCCGAATTTGTGGCGGAATGCCTGCACGCAATCGTCGGTGAGCACTCCCCCACCGGAGAGCACAAAGCGCAGGGAGGCGAACATGAGCGGATGCAGGGACGGGGTGCCGGCGTAGGCCGCGAGCATGCCCGGGTCGGCGCAGAGCAGGGTGGCTTCGAACTCCACGCACATCCGGCCCATGGCCCTGACCTCGAAGGGGTCATGATGGCAGACCACGGGCACGGATTCCAGCAGGGGCAGGAGCGTGGTCATGGTCAGCCCCAGGGCGTGATGCAGGGGCATGGCCGTGAGCAGCACGTCGTCGCCCTTGGGCGGGAAGAGGGACGCGACTTGGCGGGCATTGGTGATGATGCTCGCGTGGCTCAGGCACACGCCAAGGGGCAAGGGCTCCTCGCGGGGCACAAAGACAATGGCGGCCGTGGCCGTGGCATCGACCCTGACAGGCAGGATGAAGCGCAGCAGGGCCACGGGCAGCACGCGGAGCGCTGCGCGGGCTAAAGCCGCGCCCGCAACGGACGGGCGGGCGTCCTCCACGTACGTCACGTCCACGCCGTGGAAAAGTCCTTCACGCCCCTGATCCTGCAATTTTTCACGGTACTGGCGGGAAGTGATCAGGGTGCGGATTTCGGCCTGACGCAGGCAGTGCGCGAAAGCCGCTTCGGGCAGATTCGGGTCGAGATTGACCACGGTTTTTCCGGCCAGCAGCACGGCCATGTTGGCCAGGACACTCCTGCATCCGGGAGGGAGCAGGATGCCGGTATTGGCCTCTCTTGTATGGGCGATGAGGCGGGAGAGGGCCAGGGCGGACAGGAAGAGCTCCTCGCCCGTGAACTGTGCTCCGCTCGAATCGGCCACGGCCAGACGGGCGGGGGCGCGCTTGACGGCTTGCAGCCATTTCTGCGGGATGGAGGGCTGGATGCGGGCGAATTCCTGCCAGGCCAGAATGGACTGACGATGCACGGCGTCCTTGACCTCCAGGGGCGAGGACGAGGACGGCAGGGGAGGGCCGAAACAGAGGTTCACGTCCCGGGCCAGGGCGCCGTTGGTATTGCGCCGGAAATGCTGGCTGACGGCGGACCAGCGGCTGCCCCACAGCCCGCGCAGATAAAAGGGCACGAGGGGGCAGTTCGCCTGTGTGGCCGGGATGGAATAGCCGCGCCGGAAATGACCGAGCTGGCCGTTGCGGCTGATCGCCCCTTCGGGGAAAAGGGCCACGCACTCACCGTTCTGCAAGGCCTCGGTGACCTTGCGCAGGGCCTTGCTGCTGGCGGCGGAGGAGATGGGGATGACCCGGTACAGGTCCAGAAACCAGCGCAGATACCAGCGGCTGTAATATCTGCGGGACATGACGAAGCGCACCGGCCTCGGCACGGCCAGATGCAGCACGGCCCAGTCGATCCAGCTAGTGTGGTTGCCCAGCAGCAGGACGCCTCCCTGGGAGGGGATGTGTTTCAGACCGTTTACGGTCAGGCGGTAGCGCTGGGCAAAGAGGACGCGCAGCAAAAAACGCATGAAGGATTGGGGCAGCTTGCGCAGGGTATGGACCGAACCCACGGCCATGATCGCGGCCAGGCTCAAGATGATGGGCACGCTCGTCAGGCCGGTCAGGGACGCCAGGACCGTTCCGCAAAGAAAGGTCAGCATGCATACGTTCTGCACGAAATTGTTCCCGGCCAGAATCGTGCCCAGGTCGGAGTCCGATGCGTTGAATTGAATGAGGGCGTTGAGGGGCACCACAAAGAGGCCGCCAAAAAAACCGTACACGCTCAGCAGGAAGGCCAGGGCCAGGATGTTGTTCATGCCGGGGATGAGGGCTAGGCAGACCGTCATGCCCACGGCGGCCACGGGGATGATTCCGGTTTCGATATAGGTTCGCGACAGCCTGCCGGCGGTGATGGATCCGGCGATGATGCCCACCCCGCCGATGGCCAGGAGCCCCTGGGCCACGACGGTGGAGGTCACCCCGGCGAAGTCTTTGAGGTGCGCCCCGAAGGCGGCGAAGAGGACCTGATTGACAGCCCAAAAAAGGGACAGACCCAGAACGGACAGCCAGATGGTTTCGTTGGCCCGGATTTTCGTCAGGTTATTCTTGAGGTATTCTCCCCGGACGTAGGTCCGCAGGTCCAGGCGCAGGGATGAGTCGCCAGCCTTGTACTGCGGGATGCGCAGGGAGATGAGGGTCTGAATCACGGCGCCTGCGATAAGCAGGATGCCCGCGGGGGCTATGGCACGCAGGATGTCTTCCTTGGTTTGGGCCTGTCCGATGAGAAGCTCAAAGATCAGGGAAAAGAGGACTCCGCCCAGAAGAATGGCGACGATGGTCACCGCCTGGACCACGCCATTGGCCATGCCCAGGTTGTCCTTGCCGGCCATTTCCTTGATGTACCCGTATTTGGCCGGGGAATAGAAGGCGGAATGGGCGGCCAGGATCAGAGTCAGGGCAAATGCCGCTTCGAACCATCCCAGAAGATAGCTGCCGTAAATGAGGGCAGTCAGAGGAATGCCCATTCCCACTGTCCAGCGTATGACCTTGTGCTTGGAGTAGCGATCAGCCAAAAAACCGGCCGGAGTGAAGAACATGATGAAGGGCAACAGGATGCAGGCATTGACCAGTGCGGTCAACCCGATCTGTGTCGCACCGTCGTAATATTTGAACACCGTGTTCTGGATGATGATCTTGTGCCCGAGATCGATCATGGCGTTGATCAGTACGACCAGAAGATAAGGCGTAAAACCACGGATTTTCACTAAACGGTGCTTTATGGTGCTCGCAGCCATGGCTTTAGACCGCCCCCAGCATGCGCAGGCAGGATGCCGTGACCTGGGCATGAGTCTGGGGAGTGAGTTCGAGTTTGCCGTAACGGTGCAGAACCAGGGGCTGCATGATTCCGCCCATGAGCAGAGCCGCGTGCAGATCGGCGTCGCAGGGCGGAATCTCGCCCGCGCCGATGGCCTCGCCCACAAAGCGCTCGGCCAAGTCCATGGGGTCGGAGTCGCGGGTCAACAGCTTGTCCCCGGGAAACCCGTGCTGGGTCAGCAGGATGAAGGCGAACTGGTCGCTGTTGTACGTATAGTAGTCGTAGATGGTCTGGATGGCCAAACCGAGGCGCAGCTCAAAGGACATGCGCTCATCGAACAGCACTTCCGACACAAGGTGGGTGAACTGATCCAACTCACGGTTGAAAAGCTTCCAGGCCATCTCCTCCTTACCGTCGTAGTAGCGGTACAGAGCGCCTTCGGTCACGCCCGCTTCGGCTGCGATGTCCTTGATGGTGGTCCTCGCCAGACCTTTGGTGGCAAACAGGCGGATGGCGGATTCTTCAATTATTTCGCGTTTCATGACTGGTCGAGACATGGATACCTCCTCATGTAGGTGAATGTTTATTTACTAACCTCCATGCCCACGTCAAGAAAAAAGGGCGTGTTCCGAAGGACACGCCCCTAAGGGAGATACAACCTGATCCGACGTGGGTTAGGAGTGGCGGCCGGCGATCAAATCTTGAATCACGGAAGGATCGGCCAGGGTGGACGTGTCACCGAAGTCCTCAATGGCCGTGGTCCCCGTCGTGATCTTGCGCAGCACCCGGCGCATGATCTTGCCGCTGCGGGTCTTGGGCAGGCCGACGGTGAACTGGATGACTTCAGGGGAAGCCAGCGGTCCGATTTCCTTGCGGACATGGTTGCGCAGGGCTTTTATCAGTTCGTCGGACTCGTCCGCGTCGGCGCGCAGGGTGACATAGGCATAGATGGCCTGCCCCTTGATGTCGTGCGGCATGCCGACCACCGCGGCTTCGGCCACGGCGGGATGGGAGACCAGGGCGGATTCGATTTCGGCAGTGCCCAGGCGATGGCCGGACACGTTGATGACATCGTCGAGACGGCCCATGATCCAGAAATACCCGTCTTCGTCCTCGCGCGCTCCGTCACCGGCTTCATAGCGTCCGGGGAAGCGTTCGAAGTACTGCTGCTTGAAGCGTTCCGGGTCTCCGAAGACGCCGCGCAGCATGCCCGGCCAGGGGCGTTCGATGACCAGATGGCCGCCTGAGTTGGGTCCGGTGGGATTGCCGTCGGCATCGACGATGCGGGCATGAACGCCGGGCAGGGGGCGGGTGGCCGAACCGGGCTTCAAAGGTGTGGCAAAGGGCAGGGCCGAGATGAGAATTCCGCCGGTTTCGGTCTGCCACCAGGTGTCGACCACGGGCAGCTTGGAGTGGCCGATGTTCTTGTGATACCACATCCAGGCTTCGGGGTTGATGGGCTCGCCCACGCTGCCGAGAACGCGCAGGGAGGAGAGGTCGTTCTTTTGCGTCCATTCGTCACCGTCGCGCATCAGGGCACGGATGGCCGTGGGCGCGGTGTAGAACGACGTGATCTTGAATTTTTCCACCAGGTGCCAGAAGCGGGACGGGTCCGGATAGGAAGGCACGCCTTCGAACATGACCGTGGTCACGCCCAGGGCCAGAGGTCCGTAGACGATGTAGGTGTGACCGGTGATCCAGCCGATGTCCGCCGTGCAAAAATGGATGTCGTCGTCATGCAGGTTGAACACCAGCTGGGTGGAATGGGCCGCGTAGGTCAGATAGCCACCCGTGGTGTGCACGACGCCCTTGGGTTTGCCGGTGGAGCCGCTGGTGTAGAGGATGAAGAGCAGGTCTTCGGAGTCCATGGGTTCGCAGGGACAGGTCGTGGCGATGTTCGGGTCGGCGTTCACGTCATGCCACCACAGATCCCGGTCCTTGACCATGGTGATGTCGAGACCGGCCCTTTTCAGGACCACGCAGCTGGTCACCGTGGGGCAGCCGGCCAGGGCTTCGTCCACGTTGGGCTTCAAGGGGATCTTCTTGCCACCGCGCAGCACGGCGTCGGCCGTGACCAGAACCTTGGCCTCGCAATCCTGGATACGGTTCTGCAGGCTGATGGCCGAAAATCCGGCGAAGACGATGGAGTGGGCGGCGCCGATGCGCGTGCAGGCCAGCATGGCCACGGCCAGCTCCGGCACCATGGGCATGTACAGGGCCACGCGGTCCCCGCGCTGCACACCGAGTTTTTTGAGGATGTTGGCAAAGCGGATCACGTCGGCCAGCAACTCGCGGTAGGAGATGTGGCGGACATCCTCTTCGGGTTCGCCCTGCCAGATGATGGCGGTCTTGTCGCCACGTCCGTTTTCCACGTGCCTGTCCAGGCAATTGTAGCTGACATTGAGCTGACCGTTCACGAACCAGTTGATTTTCGGGATGCGAAGATCACAGTCCATGACCTTGTCGAACGGCTTGGCCCAGCTGATGAGCTCCTTGGCCCGGTCCCCCCAGTACCCATCGGGATCCTGATCGGCCCGGCGGTAATGCTCCTCGTAGGTTGCCATGTCCGGGATATGGGCCCGCTTGGCGGCGGGAGGGGTGAAAAGGCGCTGCTCATTCTGCATGCTCTGGATATTGTCAGGGGTCATGGGAATTCCTCCTTTGCTATGGGTAAAGGTCCGTTGGCGGACGTGATCTGCTATAGTGTGTAGAAGAAATGAATTTTGTTTTCCCGCCTTTTCTGGTAAATGGCTGATATTGGCGGTTAACGGAAACGCCACCACCTTCTTGTCGGTAAACGGAGCTTTTCGGACGATGAGCGTCAAACACCTTGAAATGTTGTTTAAGCCCAATTCCCTGGCTATCATCGGCGCATCACGCGATCCGAATTCCGTCAGCGCCATTCTCATGCGTAACCTCATGTCAGGAAAATTCCTAGGGCCGGTTCTGCCTGTTTCAGGTGCGCAGGAGGCTATTTTCGGGGTTCTGTCCTATGTGGACGTGAAATCTCTGCCCCTGACCCCGGACATGGCCATCATTTGCTCCTCGGTGCTCGACGTCCCGGCGCGATTGGCCGAACTTGCCGACAACGGCACCCATGTGGCCGTGATCATGGACCCCGGTTATGCCCTGCTCGAAGCCAAAGAGCGTAGCCTGATGGATGAGAATATCCGCGCGGTGCTCCGCGAAAAAGACATCCGCGTCCTCGGCCCGGGCAGCCTGGGCATGATCGTGCCCGCCTCCGGAGTCAATGCGAGCCTGTCCCGGGTCGGGGCCAAGGAAGGCCGCATCGCCTTCGTGACCCAGTCCGACAGCCTTTTCGAATCTGTTTTGGACTGGGCCAAGACCAACAACGTCGGGTTTTCCCACTGTATTTCACTGGGCCAGCAGCTGGACGTGGATTTCAGCTCCGTCCTTGACTATCTCGGCTCCGATCCGGCCACCAAGGCCATTCTCCTTTATGTGGAAAACATCCAGGACTCCCGCCGGTTCATGTCCGCGGCCCGGGCCAGCGCGCGCAACAAGCCGATCCTGGTCATCCGGCCCCGCCGCCTGCCGTGCGCCCTGCGCGACGCGGCCAGCGAATTGACTGAAATGGATCAGGACCACATCTACGACGCCGCCTTTCGACGGGCGGGCATGGTCCGCGTGGACGACATCGACTCCCTGTTCGAAGGGGCGCGGACCCTGGCCAATTACAAGCCTTTGCGCGGCAACGGTCTGGCCATCATGACCAACGGCCAGAGCATAGGGCTCCTGGCCGCCGACACTCTGGTCGACGGAGGGGGTGAGCTGGCGGCCATCACCGAGGAGACCCAGCTCAAGCTGGAAGAAATCCTGGGACCGGAACGCTGTTCGGACAACCCGGTGACCCTGCCCTACAACGCCACGGCCGACACCTACGCCCGGGTCCTGAGCATCCTGGTCCGGGCCAAGGACGTGGGTTGCGTGCTCATCCTGCATGTTCCCTTCCAGGGTACGTCAAGCTTGGAAATCGCCCAGGCCGTGACCCAGGTGGCCAAGACCAGCCGCTGTCTGGTGCTGGCCAACTGGCTGGGTGAGGAGACGGTTCGGGACACCAAGGACGTCTTTGAAGAGGCGGCCATCCCTGTCTATGACCGGCCGGGCAAGGCGATCATGGCCTATCTGCACATGCTGCGCTACAAACGCACCCAGCAGATCCTGATGCAGACCCCGGATTCCCTGCCCGCCGACTTTTTCCCGGATACGGAACATGCCCAGCAGATCATCAAGGCCGCCCTGGAAGAGGGGCGCAGCCAGCTCTCCGAAGAAGAGGCCCGCCAAGTCTTGGCCGCCTATGGCGTGCCCGTGGTCGAAACCCGGATCTGTAAATCGGCCATGCAGGCCGTGGACGCCGCGTCCGAAATCGGCTTTCCGGTGGCCCTCAAGATCCGGTCCCCACAGATCAGCCAGCCTTTCGACATCGGCGGCATCGCCCTGGACCTGACCACGCCGGACCTGGTCTTCGAGGCTGCGGCCAACATGTCGGCCCGAGTCCATTCCCAGGTGCCCAACGCCTACATCGAGGGCTTCACGGTCCAGAAGATGGGACGCAGGCCCGGCGCCCACGAACTGTTCATCTCCGTTGTCACGGACAAGATTTTCGGGCCGGTGCTGCGCTTTGGCCATGGCGGGGTGTCCGCTCCGGTCATCAACGACCTGGCCGTGACCCTGCCGCCTCTGAACATGGGCCTGGCCAAAGAACTCATCTCCCGCACCCGCATCTACAAACTGCTGCAGGGCTCCAGGCGGCAGGCCGCGGCGGACATCGACGACATCTGCCTGGCCCTGATCCAGATCAGCCAGTTGGTCATCGATCTGCCTCAGGTCGTCACCCTGGAGATGAATCCGATCTTTGCCGATGATCTGGGAGTGCTGGCCCTGGGAGCCCGAATCTGGATACAACCCGCTTCGTGCACCGGCCCGGAGCGGTTGGCCATCCGTCCCTATCCCCGGGAACTGGAAGAATGCGTGCGGCTCAGGAACAGCGAGCAGATCCTGCTGCGCCCGATCAGGCCGGAGGACGCGCAGGCGCACCTGAATTTCATCCACAACTTGTCCGAGGAAGATCTGCGTCTGCGCTTTTTCGGTCTGGTCCAGAACTTTGTCCTGAGCGACATGCCCAAGTTCACCCAGATCGACTATGACCGCGAGATGGCCTTCATCGCCACCCGCATGGTCAACGGCATGCCGGAAACCCTGGGTGTCGTGCGCACGTCGACCAAGCCCGACAACTCATCGGCGGAATTCGCCATCATCGTCGATTCGAACATGAAGGGCACGGGCCTGGGGTCGCTCCTGTTCGAGAAGATGATCCGCTATTGCAAGAGCCGGGGGACCCGTTACCTCGACGGTCA
>CAXNFJ010000033.1:0-10990 GCA_964201165.1 Desulfomicrobium sp. | reverse complement strand
CTATCCGAAAAATTATGAAAGGGACAGAATCAATCGTCGCTGTCACCATAAATCCGCCGCAATTCGGTCTCTTGCATGGAAAAAGAATGCTCCGGACCCGGAAAGGCGCCCGTGCGCACTTCGGCGGCATAGACTCCCAGGGCGTCCTTTGCCTTTGTGCCCAACATTTCGAACTGTTTGACGAATTTGGGCACAAAACGCTCGAAGAGGCCCAAGGTGTCGTGAAAGACCAGCACCTGGCCGTCGCACGGGGCCCCCGCGCCGATGCCGATGGTCGGGATGGACAGCCGTTCGCTCACCATCTGCGCCACCTGCGCGGGAATGCACTCCAGCACGATCATGAACGCGCCCGCCGCCTCCAGGGCCAGAGCATCGTCAAGAAGCTTCCTGGCCGCCTCGGCCGTGCGGCCCTGGACCTTGTAGCCGCTCAAGGCCGTGGCCGACTGCGGAGTCAGGCCCACATGTCCGCAGACCGGGATTCCAGCCTGGACCAGGGCCCGAACCTGGGGCGCGATCTCCGCCCCGCCCTCGACCTTGACCGCCTCGCATCCGCCGTCCTGCACCAGCCGGGCCGCGTTTTCCAGGGCCTGGGCCGCGGATATCTGGTAGGTCAAAAAGGGCATGTCCGTGATCATGAAGGTATTCCGCGCTCCGCGCCGTGCGGCCCTGGAATGGTGGAGCATGTCGGCCATGGTCACGGGCACGGTGGAATCGTAGCCGAGGACGACCATGCCCAGGGAATCGCCCACCAGAACAATATCAACCCCCGCTTCCTCCGCCAGACGTGCCGAAGGGTAGTCATAGGCCGTCAACATGACGACCTTTTCACCTTTTTTCTTCATCTGCAGGAAGTCGCTGAGGGTTTTCATTGCTGCTCTCCGAGGGTTTGCTTGATTTCATTTTCCGACCCGACCAGGACCACGGTGGGCGCGTGCCCCGCGATTTCTTCCGGAGCGAGCTGCACATAGGAGGCGATGATGACCCGCTGTCCCCGGCTGCCTTTATGGGCCGCGGCCCCGTTCAGGCATATCTCGCCCTTGTGGCCGAGGATGACGTAGGTGGACAGGCGTTCGCCGTTGTCCACGTTGTAGATGTCAACGCGTTCGTTGAGAAAAAAACCCGCGGCCCGGATCAGGTCCGGACAGATGGCCACGGAGCCCTCGTAATCGACCTCGGCTCCGGTGATGGTGGCCCGGTGCAGCTTGGCCTGCAAAAACGTACGTAATCCCATTTATCTCTCTAATGATATGTATTTATTGTCAATCAGCCGCGCTTTGCCCAAACGCATGGCCACGGCGGCCAGAACATCGGTCCGGACCTGTTCCACGCTCTCAATGCGGACAGGGTCGACCAGTTCCAGATAATCAAGACTCCCCTGAGGAATATGCTCGGCAAAATAGGCCTGCACAGCCTGGAGCAGCCTTGCGCCGTCGCCTTCTCCGGCACGGATCAACGCCTCCAGCAGACAAAGACCTTTCTGGATATGCGGAGCCACGGCCCGCTCTTCGGAGGACAGATAAACATTGCGGGAGCTCATGGCCAGGCCGTCGGCTTCACGCACGATGGGACGCCCCTCGACACGCACCGGAATGTCCAGTTCACGCGTCATCTTGCGGATCACGGCCACCTGCTGCCAGTCCTTCTCGCCAAAGGCGGCGAAGGTGGGCTGCACCAGATTGAAGAGCTTGCAGACCACCGTGGCCACGCCCTGAAAATGTCCGGGGCGGGAGCGTCCGCACAGGTTGCGGGTCAGCTCGGGCACGTTGACCCACGTGCCGTGCTCTGGGAGGTACATGTCGTCCTTGACCGGCGTGAAGAGCACATCCACCCCGCAGTCCTGGGCCAAAGCGGAATCGCGCTCCACGTCCGAAGGATAGTTTTCCAGATCCTCGCCCGGCCCGAACTGGGTCGGGTTGACGAAAATGGAGGCCACCAGCACGTCGCAGTGCTCCCTGGCCCAGCGCATGAGGCTGACATGCCCTTCGTGCCAATAGCCCATGGTCGGGACCAGCCCGACCCGCATCCCTTCCTTGCGCCATTCAAGTCCGAGTTCCTGCATGGCCCTCGACGCCTGTATCCGCTGCATGTCGTTCATTTGCCCGCCTTGGACTGCAGCTGCATGTCGAAGCATTCACACCCGCAATCACAGATGATCTGATCGCCCCTGTGCCGCCCATCCGGATCATCGACCACGTCGTACAGGATACCGGTGGACTGGTCGTATTCGAACTCCATGCCCATGACATCGACCATACCGTACAACCCGCACTGCCGGCATATGAAATCCCGCAAATCTCCAAATTTAGCGTGCATTATTGTCCTCCTGCGAGAGGCTCAGACTCTCCAGTTGGATGTTCAGGGCCTGCGTGGAAATGTGGATCTCGCGCGTGGACAAACCCAGGGAGACCAACATGGACACAAGGCTCAGCCCGAAAAGGATGTTGCCGATGACGACCAGTCCGGCAAAAAGAAAAAACATGCACAGAACGCACAAAAAAAGGCTGAGCACTCCGTACAGCTGCATGAGCCGGATCAGATTGACCCGAATGCGCAGGCTCTCGATCTGGGCCAGCAGGGACGGACCGTGACTGACCTGATAGCGATCGTACAGGGTTCTGATCCTGCCGGCCAAGGCCAGGAACCTGTTCGTGTAGGCGAGCAGGATGAGGGACAGAGTCGAAAAGAGAAGGGCCGGGGTAGTGAGGGTAATATCCATACAAACCTTTACTTTTATTAGGACTCACACAGCATGCGCAGCTCTTCCAGCTCATCCCAGCGGGTCAGCAGGGTGTCCAGTTCGGTCTCCAGGACTTCCAGCCGGGCAGCTTCGGTCGCGATGACGGTGTGATCGTTGGTATAAAACTGGGGGTCGTTCATCTGTTCCTGCAGCGCGGCGATGTCTGCTTCCAGGGCTTCAATGCGCCCCGGCAGCGCGTCGAGTTCCAGATTTTCCTTGTAGGTCAGCTTGCGCGCTTTGGGAACCTTGGTTTTTTGCAGCTTGACCGGCGTGAGTTCGGGTTCGAGCGCTTCGGGCCGCTGCGCCAGCCAGTCGTCATAGCCCCCGGCGTACTCCACCACCCGCCCCTCGCCCTCAAAAACAAAGCATGACGTGACCGTATTGTTCAAAAATTCGCGGTCATGACTGACCACGAGCACGGTCCCGGCAAATTCGCCGATGAGTTCTTCCAGGAGCTCCAGGGTTTCCTGGTCCAGATCATTGGTCGGTTCGTCGAGGACGAGCACGTTGCAGGGCCGGGTGAAGAGCTTGGCCAGGAGCAGGCGGTTGCGTTCTCCGCCGGAAAGAAGGCCGACGGGGGTCTGAGCCCGGTCCGGGGTGAAGAGAAAATCCTTCAGGTAACCGATAACGTGACGCCGGTTCTCGTTCACGTCGATATAATCCGCGCCTTCGCCGACAATCTCGCGCGCGGTCTTGGTCTCGTCCAGCAGTGAGCGCATTTGGTCCGAATAGGCCACCTCCAGATGGGTGCCCTGCCTGACCTCGCCGCTCTGGGGAGCCAGATCGCCAAGAAGGAGCTTCAGGAGCGTGGTCTTGCCCGCGCCGTTGGGACCGACAATGCCGATCTTGTCGCCGCGCATGATGCTGGCCGAAAAATCGCGGATGACCGGACTCTCGCCCCAGGCATAGGAAATGTTTTTGACCTCGAGGACGAGAGAGCCGCTTTTGCGCCCCTCCTGAATCTGCATGACCACGGTTCCGGTACGATCTCGGCGCTGGCCGCGCTCCTCGCGCAAGGCCTTGAGCGCCCGCACCCGGCCCTCATTCCGGGTCCGGCGGGCCTTCACGCCCTTGCGGATCCAGATCTCCTCCTCTTTCAGCTTCTGGTCGAACTTGCGCCACAGGTTGTCCTCCGTGGCCAGCACGTCCTCCTTGCGCTGCAGAAAGGTGTCGTAGTCGCATGCCCAGTCCACGAGAACGCCGCGGTCCAGTTCCAGAATGCGATTGGCCACGTGACGCAGAAACATGCGGTCGTGGGTGACGAAAAAAAGGGTACGGGCCTGCTTGACCAGAAATTCTTCCAGCCAGCGGATGGCATCCACGTCCAGATGGTTGGTGGGCTCGTCCAGAAAAAGGATGTCCGGGTCCCCGGCCAGAGCCCGGGCCAGGAGGGTCTTGCGCTTCACCCCGCCGGACAGGGAGGCGAACTGCGCGTCCGGGTCCAGGCCCAGGTGGGTGATGACCGTGTCGATCTTGCGGGTCAGGCTCCAGCCGGCCTGCTCGTCGAGCATGCGGTGCGCCCGCTCCAGGAGAGCAGGATCCACGCAGGCGTCGGCATTGCCCTCATAGCGCAGAGCGGCCAGACAAAGCCCGCCCTCTCCGGCGCCCGAGGCCACGACCTGATAGACCGTGCCCGAAAGGCTTGCCGGCACTTCCTGGGGCAACGAAGCTGTGGTCAGGCCCTTGCCAAGGCCCACTTCGCCCGAATCCGGGGTTAACTCCTGCGCCAGAATGCGCATGAGCGTGGACTTGCCTTCACCGTTGCGGCCGAGGAGGCAAATGCGTTCACCGACATGGATCTGCAGGCTGATGTTGTCCAACAGAAGCGGACCGGAAAAAGACAGGGAGAGATTGCTTGCGCTTATGAGTGCCATGGATTGGGGGAAACTGGTTGGTTGTTCAGACGCCCAGAGTACTAGGAAGAATCCACTCGATTGTCCAGAAAGGAATCATCGCCGGAAAATGCGCACCCAGCGCAGGATGTTGAACATGCTGGCCAGGGCCTGAGCGAGGTAGGTCAGGGCACAGGCCGTCAGAATTTGCCGGGCGGCCCCCTCGTCCTCGGGCGGAATGTACCTGCCGGACGTGAGCAGGGGCAAAGCCCGGTTGAAACTCGCGTCGATCTCCACAGGCAAGGTGATGAGATGCACGACGACCGGTATGCCGAGCACCGCCACCGCGCCGACCAGAAGCAGCCGGCCGACCACGGGCACCTGCAGGGCCGCGCCCAAAAGCGGGGCGACCATGATCGCCGCCGCCCCGATACGCTCGGCCCATATCCCGAACATGACGAGGCTGGTCCGAAAACGCAGCAGACCATCCCCGGACTGGTCCTGCATGGCGTGCCCCACCTCGTGCGCGGCCACGACCACGGCGGTCAGGGAGCGCTTGCCGGTGCTCGCGGCATTGAGGCGCACGACCTTGTCCCTCGGATCGTAATGGTCGCCCAGTTCCGTCTCCTCCACCCGCACCTGGGTCAGGTGCAGGTCGCTGACCAGGATCCGCGCCAGATCGATGCCGGTCCCGGAAAAATATTCGTCCCGACCATGACGCTCAAGAACGTGGCGAGCCCAGAGCCCCGGCCCGGCAATAAGCACGACCAGCGCCACGAGGGCCAGGGCGTAGGACATCAGATCTTGCCCACGGGCGCGAGGTAAAGGGCGAACTCGTCCTGCCCGTCCACGCCCAAAAATTCATCCAGAGCCTGCTGGTGAAAGGCGGCCACGGCGCAGGTGCCGCAACCCACGGCCTGCACCGCCAGATACAGGTTCTGGCAGGCGTGCCCGGCGTCGAGGGCGATGACTCGGTGGGCAGCCTCCATGTAGCGCCACTCCATGCGGTAGGGGATGGTCGTCCAGACCAGGACCACCGGTGCCCTGGGCACGAAGGCCTGCATGAGCACGGCCTCGTGCAGGCGCACCGTGAAATCCGGTTCGGCCGCCATTTCAAGCACCAGGGCATGATCGAGCGGCAGATAACGATACAGACCCCGCTGCAGGCCGTGGCAGCCGTTGATCACCACATATGTCTCCAGGGCATGGCGGCAACCGGCCGAGGGCACGGTGCGAAAGACGCTCCCTAAGCCGGCGCCTTTTCGTTTGCCCTGCACGGCCCAGAGCAGAAAACCCAGCTCTTCGAGGCTGACCGTCTCTTCGCGCCAAACACGATGGCTGCGACGCGCTGCGAGGGCCTGGGCCAGATCGATCCGTCCGGCAAAAGCACCGGCCGGATCTTCCGGGAGGGGTATGCGGCTCTGCTCGGGCCGCATGGCCTTCTGCACCGGCGGCGAAGCCACGCCCCGGTTCTGGTCCGAGAGGGAAAAATCGAGGGTCAGGCGCAGATCGTCCTTTAAAAAAGCGCGCATGGTCCGCATGTTCATGTTTCACGCTCCTGTGCGGATTCCAGGGGAATCGCAGGGCCAGCCGCACCCAGCACGAGCCTGCGATAATAGGCCAGCACCAGGCAGGTCATGGGCAGGGCGATAAGTAAGCCGAGCATGCCGAGGAGCTTGCCCCAGACCGAGAGGGACAGCAGCATCACGGCCGGGGACAGCCCCATGGCCTTGCCCAGGATGCGCGGCACCAGCACGACATCCTGCACGATCTGCGCGACCACGAACACGACCCCGGTCAAGCCAAGCACCACCCAGAAGGACTGGCCGGTCTCCAAGGCATGGATGGCCGCGACCATGACCGCCGGGATGGCCCCGAGCACTTGCAGATAGGGCACCATGGTCAGGATGCCGATCAGGATGCCGAGCAGAATGCCAAGGGGCAGGCCGATCAGAAAAAACCCGCCTCCAAAGACAACGCACAGCACGCCCGAAATCATGACCTGGCCGCGAAAGTACTGATTCATGGCCGAATCGAACTCCTCCACGAAGGAGACCACGCCCTCCCGGTACGGCGCGGGAATCATTTCCTTCCACACCGTGCGCACCTTCTGAAAATCCAGGAGCAGGAAGATGAGGTACATGAACACCACTCCGGGCACGACCAGGGCCATGATGACGCTGTAGGTGCCGGAGATCAGCCCCATGAGGCCCGGCAGAATCTTGCGCAACGCGGCCTGGGCCATGGAGATGAAGCTGTCTGTACGAAAGAAATCCTGCACTTCCGGGGTGTTGAAATAGTCACGCACCGTCTGCCAGACATCGGGCGGCAAGCGCTTGGCCGCGGCCTCGGCCAGGTTGGAGTTGCTGACCAGCTCCGAGAGAAGCCGTCCCATGTGTTTCATCTCACTGCCCATGAGCGGCACGATGATCCAGAATATCCCAAGCAACACAGCCACGAAGAGGAGCATGGTCAACCCGATGGCTAGCCCCCTGCTCCTCACGTATCCTTGGATGCGATACACCACGGGATTCATGATGTAGGCCAGGAGCAGGGCCACGGCAAAGGGGATGAGCACGTCGCTCAGGTACCCGAGGGTCATGATGATGCCCCAGATCAGTCCGGCGGCCAGCGCCATGCGCACAACCCGGTCAAAGGAATATGGTGTGTTGTCGAGAATCATGAGCCCTCCTGAGGCCTGCCCTGCGCGCGTCATGACGATGCGTCGCCTGCCCGACGGAGTAGCAGACTCGGCCACGCCTTGGAAGCCTCCGACACCCCGGCTTGATTTGAAACTGGCCTTATCTTACACACAGGCATTCCACCCCCCCCAAACCACATAGGTTGCTCCATGTTCGAACCACAAAACATCATCGCCTTTCTGACCCTGGCCAGCCTCGAAATCGTGCTGGGCATCGACAACATCGTCTTCATCGTCATCATCACCAACAATCTGCCCGAAGCCGTCCAGTCCAAGGCGCGCAAGATCGGCCTGGCCCTGGCCATGCTGACCCGCATCATGCTGCTCTTCGCCATTACCTGGGTCATGGGCCTGACGACCCCGCTCTTTTCCGTGCTGGAGCATGCGGTGTCCGGACGGGACATAATTCTGTTCGGCGGAGGCCTTTTTCTCATCGCCAAGGCCACCTTCGAAATCCACGAAAAGCTGGAGCATCGGCCCGAGGACGACATCCGCATCCACAAAAGCCTGGGATTCGTCTCGGCGGTGACCCAAATCGCCTTCCTGGACATCATCTTTTCCCTGGATTCGGTCATCACCGCCGTGGGCATGGCCAGCCAAATCTCCATCATGGTCGCGGCGGTCATGACCGCGGTGGGCGTCATGCTTGTCTTTGCCGACGCGGTCAGCGCCTTTGTCAAACGCCAACCCACTATCCAGATGCTGGCCCTGTCCTTCCTGATCCTGATCGGGGTCTTCCTGGTGGCGGAAAGCCTCGGGAAACATATCGACCGGGGCTATATCTATTTCGCCATGAGCTTTTCGCTGCTGGTGGAGATTTTGAACCTCAGACTGCGCAAGATTGCGGCCAAAAAATAACGACTTCCATGTATTGCGGACATATTTGCAGTTTTTCAGTTGCCAGGGGACACGGCCTTTACTAACACGGCATGACCATTTTTCCATCTGGAGTACCGCACATGCCCTCCGCACCGACTTTTTTCCACACCTTCCTGGAAAGCTGCACCCAGCACCGGGCCAACCTGGCCTTCATCTATCGCGTGGGAGAGGATGAATTCCGGGTCACCTACGAAAAATTCTTCGAGGATGTGCTCATTCTGGCCCGGGCCTTCAATGCCCACAAGGTCCGACGGGGAGACAAGGTCTTTCTCCTCTCCGACAACCGTTACTCCTGGATGGTCACGGACATGGCCTTGCAGGCCCTGGGCGCGGTCAGCGTGCCTCGCGGATCCGACACCCCGCCGAGCGAGATCGAATTCATCGTCAATCATTCGGATTCGGAATTCCTGATCATCGAAACGGAAAAACTTTACAAAGACTGCCAGCCCCTGATCAAATCCCTGAAGATCAAGGGCGTGTTCATCATTTCCGGGGCCGAAAAACACTCCTGGTTCGACAAAGGCACCTCCTACGCCGAACTGCTCGCAAACCGCACCATCGAACCACGCGACATTGAATGGTTCAAGGGCCTGGCCGCCAAAATCACCCCCGAGGATCTGCTGACCATCATCTACACCTCGGGCACCACCGGCACCCCCAAAGGGGTCATGCTGACGCATTCCAATATCATGCACAACGTGCGCACCCTACCTCCCCTCATCAGGCTGGGCGCAGATGATGTCTGGGTGTCCATCCTGCCGACGTGGCATATTTTCGAACGCACGGCCGAATACATCGGCATCGCCAGTGGCAGCTGCCTGGTCTACTCCTCCATCCGCACCTTCGCCGCGGATCTGGAAAGCTACAAGCCCACCCTGGTCGCCACGGTGCCCCGCATCTGGGAATCCCTGTATTCGAAGATCACGTCAGGGCTGAAAAAGAAGGATCCGAAAAAGGCCAAAATCTTCAACCTGCTGGTTCGCGTCTCGGCCAGTTACCGTCGCAACATGCGCATCATGCGCGACCAGCTCCCTGTTTTCGAGAAAAAACCCTTTCTCCTGCGCGTTGCCGCCAAAGTTCGGGCGGCGGCAGAAAACCTGTTTCTTTTTCTGCCCAACCTTCTGGCCAAGAAAAAATTCGTGCTGATCCAGGACAAATTCGGGGGCAGGCTCAAGGCGGCCATCAGCGGCGGCGGCAGTCTGCCGCACTATCTGGATGAATGGATTGACGCCATCGGCATCCGCATCATCAATGCCTACGGCATGACGGAATGCTCCCCCGGCATCACCGGGCGCGGCTTCAACTGCGACGTCTTCGGGACCATCGGCCCTCCGGTGGCGGAAACCGAACTGCGCATCGTGAACGAACAGGGGCAGGAAGTGCCAAAAGGCACCGAGGGAGAAATCCAGGTTCGCGGAGCCCAGGTCTCCAAGGGTTATTACAAAAACGACGAGGCCAATGCCAATGCATTCACCGCCGACGGATTCCTGCGCACCGGCGACCTTGGCCGCCTGACTCTCACGGGAGAACTGGTCATCACCGGCCGGGCCAAGGAAATCATTGTCCTGGCCAGCGGCGAGAACGTCGACCCGACCAACATCGAGGCCACCTTGTCCATGTTCCCCTTTGTGCAGGACGCCGTGCTCGTGGGCCAGGACAAGAAGGGCCTGGGCGCGCTCATCGTTCCCGATCTGGAAAAACTGCGTGAATTCGTGCTCGAAAAATACCACATGGTGCTGGAAGAGACCGAAGGAGCCCTGCGCGACAAGCAGCTCCTCGACCGCCTGCGTGAAGAGATGAACAAGCTTTTAAATTCCAAGAAAGGATTCAAGCCCTACGAAAAGCTCCAGAACATCCACTTTCTGGACAAGGAATTCACCCTCGGCGAGGAGTTGACCAATTCCTTCAAGAAAAAACGCCACGTCATCGAGAAAAAATACAAGGACATCATCAACCGTCTCCTGAAATAACCCCCTCTTCTTCCACGGGAGCATTGGCGGACAAGGCCGGGACGCATGGGCGGTCCCTCAGGTAATCCTGCCTACGCGCAACCTCGGAGTCCGACCGCATTTCCTGATCAGGAGCGGGAGCCACGCTAGGCTACGTGTCAGTCGCTCCATCACCAGAATTTGAACCAGGAGCGCTTTTTTTCCGGCAGGACGCGAGGCGCAAAGTCCTCCAGAGACAAGGGCTCATTGCGGATGACCGCCTGCGGGTGCGTATCAACCAGCCGTATCGCGTCATCTCTGCCCACGATCTGAGCTGCGGCTTCGAAGGCCTCGTGCAGCAAGGGACGGCGGGAACGAATCCCATGGCCGTCGGTGGCCAGGAAATGAACCAGACGGTGTTCCAGCAGGACGCGGCAGAGGGTGGCGATTTCCGGCCCAAGCCGCCCAAGCAGGCTCGCCGCCGTGATCTGGACCGCCACGCCCATTTCAACCCAGGCATGCAACCGCGCGGGATCGCGCAGCATGTAGGAATAGCGTTCGGGATGAGCCAGTACAAGTTCATGGCCCGACTGGCGAAGCCTCCACAGAAAGTCATCTATTCCGGGAGGCAAAAAGGTGCCGGGCAGCTCAAGCAGCACCCATGAGCCGCCGTTCAGGGTTGCCAGACGCCCGTCTGCGAGTCCGGCTTCCAGATCCGCGTCCAGGCTGAGTTCGCTTCCGGCCCAGATCTCAATCGAAATGGCCTCGGCTTGCAACCGCGAGCGCAACGCATTTACCGCCTCGACAATGACGCTTCGCTCATTGGGCCAGCTCATCGGATGCCAATGAGGCGTGCAGATCGCCCCCCGGATTCCGTCGGCCACGGCTATTCGTGCCATGGCCAGAGACTCGT
>CAXNFJ010000032.1:0-10998 GCA_964201165.1 Desulfomicrobium sp. | reverse complement strand
GGCGGGGATCATCGTGCGCCAGGACCGATTTCTGGCGGCCAGGCGCTCCCCTGCCATGACCTGTCCTGGGTTCTGGGAGTTTCCGGGTGGCAAGGTGGAGGCGGGAGAGACCCTTGGGGAAGCTCTTGCCCGGGAACTGGAAGAGGAATTATCCATTGCAATGGATGCTTTTTCCCTCTGGAAAGTAAAGGAAAAAAAGATTAAAGGGTGTGCAATTCGGCTTTTCTTTCATCTGGTGACAGAATTTTCCGGCACACCAACGCCACGCGAAGGGCAGGAATTGGCCTGGATCACCCGTGAAGAAGCTCGTGACTATTCTTTTTTGCCGGTCGATGAGGAGATTTTGTCCGAACTTCCTTCGTGTCTGCACACACGTTGAGGTCTCTTCGGATTCACGGCAGCATTCGGTTACGTTTTTTTCCGACTCAACTTCTGGAGGACGTTCATGCCTATCTTTCTCTACAAGGCAAAATCGCGCGGCGGTAGATCGGTCAAAGGTGATCTGGACGCGCCGACCCTTGAGTTTGCCGAAAATATCCTGCGGCGAAAAGGATACGGCAATGTCCGGGTCAAGCCCAAGCCCAAGGACATATTGGAAGGCACTTTTCTGGAAGGCGGCGTCTCCGACCGGGACATGGTTGTTTTCAGCCGTCAGTTCGCGACCATGATCAACGCCGGCGTGCCCATCCTGCAGGCGCTGCAGATCATGTGCGAGCAGACCGAGAACGCGAAGCTGCGCCGCAAGCTGTACTCCGTGCGCAACGACATCGAGGGCGGCAGTTCGCTCTACGAGGGGCTCAAAAAACATCCCGACGTGTTCGACGCCCTTTATTCCAACATGGTCAACGCCGGTGAAACCGGCGGTATCCTGGATCAAGTGCTCCTGCGTCTGGCCGACTACATTGAAAAGGCGGCCAAGCTCAAGGCCAAGATCAAGGGCGCCATGATCTACCCCGGCGTGGTCGTGAGCGTGGCCGTGGCCGTCATCGCGGTCATCCTCATCTTCGTCATCCCCACCTTTGAGCAGATGTTTCGGGAATCCGGCGGCGCGCTGCCTCTGCCGACCCAGTTCGTCATCGGGCTCAGCAACTTCGTCGTCAATAACTTCCTGTTGCTTCTGGCCTGCATCATTGCTTTCTTCGTGGGTTTCAAGTTTTTCTACAAATGGGAAAAAGGTCAGATTCTGGTGGATCGCTGGGTCCTTTTTCTGCCCGTCTTCGGCCCCCTGCTGCGCAAGGCCGCCGTGGCCAAGTTCAGCCGGACCCTTTCAACCATGGTCGCCAGCGGCGTGCCCATCCTGAATGCCCTGGACATCGTTTCGCGCACATCGGGCAACAAGACCGTTGAAAAAGGCGTGCTTGAAGCCAAGAAATCCATCGCCGAAGGCCAGAGCCTGGCGGAGCCTCTGGAAGACACCGGGGTGTTCCCGCCCATGGTCATTCACATGATCTCCATCGGTGAGACAACGGGTGCTCTTGATTCCATGCTCTCCAAGATCGCCGATTTTTACGACTCCGAGGTCGATGTGGCCGTTGACGCCCTGACGTCGCTCATCGAGCCCATCATGATCGTTTTCCTGGGCGTGGTCGTTGGCGGACTCGTCATCAGCATGTACCTGCCCATCTTCTCCATCGCCGACACAGTAGCATAACGTTCGAGGAGTTTTTCGTGCATATTGCTCAGTTGCTCCAGCGCCAGGAACCGTTCCTGTCGCTGGAGTTCTTTCCCCCCAAGGACCGGGCGCAGTGGCCCGGTTTTTTTGACGTCGTGCGGCAGCTCAAATCCCTGGCCCCCTTGTTTTGTTCCGTGACCTACGGCGCGGGTGGAAGCACGCAACACAACACTCTGGAAATCGTGGCCCGCATGAAGCAGGAATACGGCCTTGAGCCTTTGGCTCATCTGACCTGCGTCGGCGCGGACAGGGCTCGGCTCGGCACCTTTTTGGAAGGGCTGCAGGATGCCGGCGTCGAAAATGTGCTGGCCCTGCGGGGCGATCCTCCGCGCGGCGAGACCGCCTTCACTCCGGACAGCGAGGAATTCCAGCACGGAAATGATCTGGTCTGCTTCATCCGCAAGGATTTCCCACGTCTTTGCGTCGGGGTGGCTGGATATCCGGAGATGCATCCCGAGGCCTCGTCCATGGACGCGGACCTTGAGCGCCTGCGCCACAAGGTTGCCTGCGGGGCGGATTTTGTCATCACCCAGCTTTTTTTCGAGAACGACGCGTATTTCGATTTTGTGTCCAGGGCCAGGGCTGTGGGCATCACCGTGCCCATCATTCCGGGCATCCTGCCGGTTCAGAATCTGGCGGCCTTGAAGCGGATGCTGGTCTTTTGCGGCGCGTCTGTCCCGGAGCCCTACATGCGTGATCTGGAACGTGTGCAGCAGGTGTATGGCGAGAGCGGAGTGCGCGGTCTCGGCCTTGGTTATGCCAAGAACCAGATCCGAAATCTGCTTGACCGGGGAGCCCCCGGAGTGCATCTTTATACGCTAAATAAAGCTGATACGTGCCTGGATATTTGGAGAGATTTTGCCCGCCGGGACGTGCGCGAGTAACTTTTTTGGAGGCGACGATGAAAAAAATTCCAGTAGTGGCCGTGGTGGGCGCGACAGGCGCCGTGGGCAGAGAAATGCTTGATACGTTGGTCCGTCGAAATTTTCCCCATACGGAAGTGCGGGCTCTGGCCTCGTCGCGCTCTGCGGGCACCACCGTTGAGTTTGGCACCAAAAAGCTGACCGTGCAGGAATTAACGGAAGATTCCTTCGTGGGAGTCGATCTTGCCCTTTTTTCCGCTGGTGGAAGCACATCCGAAAAATTCGCGCCCTGTGCCGTCAAGGCCGGCTGCGTGGTCGTGGACAATTCCAGCGCCTGGCGCATGGATCCTTCGGTGCCCCTGGTCGTGCCGGAGGTCAACCCGGACGACCTGTCCTGGCACAAGGGAATCATCGCCAACCCCAACTGCTCGACCATTCAGATGGTGGTGGCCCTGAAACCCTTGCATGACGTGGGCCGGATCAAGCGCATCGTCGTGTCCACGTATCAGGCCGTGTCCGGCACTGGCCAGAAAGCCATCGTTGAACTGGAATCTCAGGTCCGCCAGCTTTTCAACGGCCAGGACCCCACCAACGCCGTGTATCCCCACCGCATCGCCTTCAACTGTCTGCCCCAGATCGACGTCTTCCTCGACAATGAGTATACGAAAGAAGAGATGAAGATGGTCCTGGAGACGAAGAAAATCATGGGGGACGACGCCATCCGTATTACGGCCACGGCGGTGCGGGTCCCGGTTTTCTACGGTCACAGCGAAAGCGTGAACATCGAGACCGAAAAGAAGATCACGGCCAGGGAGGCGCGGGCTATTCTGGCCCAGGCTCCGGGAGTGCGGGTCTACGACAATCCGGGCGAGAAAATCTATCCCATGGCCATTGTCGCCGCGGGCGAGGATGAAACCTTTGTGGGCCGCATTCGTGAGGACGAGAGCATCGAAAACGGCCTGAACATGTTCATCGTGGCCGATAATATACGCAAAGGGGCGGCGCTCAATGCCGTCCAGATTGCGGAAGAGCTCCTGCAGCGCGACCTGTTGCGCGTGCCCTAGTTCGTACCGTTTTTCGCAGTCCGCACGCCCCGACCCGGAAACGGATTGGGGCGTGTTTTGCGAGAAGCGCGGAAAATATGTGTTCTGACCTCATTCATCACGGAGGGGGAGATGGTCGAAATCGGTACTGAACAGCTCTATTGGGATCGTTTGCGGGAGCTCCCGCGGCCGGGCGAAGAGAATTTCCTGGCTTTTTATGATCACCGCATGGGGGCAATTTTCACCAATCCGCGCCTCATGCTCATCCCCCTCGATGACCATCTGGTGCACCGTGGTGACGGAGTATTCGAGGCGCTCCGCTTCGAGGACGGCGCCATCTATCAATTGGATGAGCATTTGCGGCGCCTGGAGCGGTCCGCCGGGGCCATCGGGCTTGCTTTTCCGGTCAGCCCGGCCGAAGTGGACAGCCTTGTTCGGCAGGTCTGTCTGGTCAGCGGCGCGGACGAGGGCAATGTGCTGGTCTTTTTGGGGCGTGGTCCGGGCGGTTTCACCCTGGACACCCGCGAATGTCCCAGTCCGAGCCTCTATATCGTGGCCAAGCGCTTCGCGCGCAAGCCCGAATCCTTCTGGGCCGCCGGAGTCAGCGCCGTGCGCACGCGCATCCCGGCCAAACAGGGGTGGATGTCCAAGATCAAGAGCGTGAACTATCTGCCCAACGTGTTGATGAAGAAGGACGCCGTCGAACAGGGCGCGGATTATCCCCTCTGTTTTGATGAGGATGGTTTTTTGGCCGAGGGGTCGACGGAAAACGCGGTCCTGGTCGACAGGGATGGGGTCTTTGTCATTCCCGAGCTCAAGAACGCGCTGACCGGCACCACCCTGGCCAGGGCCATGAATCTGGCGCGGGAATTCATGCCGGTGCTGGCCCGTCCTGTGCCGGAGGACGAACTGTATTCCTGCCGGGAGATCATTCTGCTGGGGACGAGCATCGACGCGGTCAGTGTTGTCCGTTACAATGGCCGGATCGTGGGCGACGGCAGACCCGGCCCGGTCAGCCTGCGCCTGCGGGACTTGCTTGTGGCCGATCGCAAGGCCCATGGCCAGCCCCTGCGGACATGACACTTCCCGTATCCTCGCATGATGTCGAAAACGTGCCCCCTGCGCCGGAACATCGGATGAATCGATCCATCTGTCTGTTCAATTCCAACCGCGCCTGGGGCGGGGGCGAGCAGTGGTATTACGTCCACGCCTTGCTGTTGGCTGAGCGAGGGTGGCGAGTCAGCGTCGTCACCCATGTGTCGTCCGTTCTGGGGGATCGTCTTGGCAGGCACCCTCAAATATCGCTTCTGCGTCTGCCCATTGGCAATCTGAGTTTCATCAACCCCTTGGCGTTGGCCCGGCTGGTCAATTTTTTTCGGCGCAATGCGGTGCAAACCCTGATCACCGCCCTGCCTTCGGATCTCAAGGTCGGTGGTTTTGCCGCACGGCTGGCCGGAGTGCGCGATATCGTTTACCGGCGAGGACTCGCCGTGCCGACCCGCAACACGGTGCTCAACCGTTTGCTTTTTCAGTGGGTGCTGACGAAATTGCTGTGCAACTCTGAACATACGCGACGCATGGTACTGTCCTCAAACGAAAATTTGATCGCTCCGGAACGTACTTTTGTTGTCTACAATGGGTTGGACGTACCTGCCTTCGATGCCCTGCCGGGAGACTCCTTGATCCCAAAACATGCACGGCGCGTAGTGGTCGGATGCGCGGGCAGGCTGACTCGACAGAAAGGGCATGCGTATCTGCTGGAGGCCGTCGCCATGCTTCGCGACAGAGGGGTCGAGGTTACTGTGCTCCTTGCGGGAACGGGTGAGTTGGATCGGGATCTGCGCGCGAGGGCAAAACATCTCGGTCTTGAGAATTGCTTCCATTTTCTTGGGTTTGTTGAAGAAATGAAGAGGTTCTACGCGTCCATCGATATTTTTGCGTTGCCGTCACTTTGGGAAGGATTTGGGTATGTGCTTTCGGAAGCCATGACCATGCGGCTGCCGATTGTGGCCTTTGCCACGAGCAATATCCCGGAGGTCGTCGTGCATGGCGAGACGGGCCTGCTTGTTCCGGAACAAAATATAGGGGCTTTCGCCGAGGCGCTGGAGAGCCTGATCCGTGACCCTGATCTGCGCATGCGGATGGGACAAGCTGGGCGAAAAAGGGTAGAATCATGTTTTACCTTGGCAAAGACGGTTCATGAGTTAGAAGAGGTTTTATCATCCTGAGTCCGGGAAGGTTGAAATATTCTCACTTCCAGGGCGTAGGGAGACTTCTTAAACGCATGCTCATATCGAGAATTGTTTCAGATCATTTTTCTCCGGAGGTCCCGTATGGCCAAATCCACCGCCAAATCCACCGATAAACCCGTCGACAACAACGAATGGTTCCTCCCCGAAGATCAGCGCACGGCTCTTGCCACCTATCTTAAAGATTTCAAGGAAGTGGTGCCGGTTCACCTTTTTTTGAAACCCGGAAAGAATGACGCATATGCCGATTTCACCCTGAGCCTGATGAAGGATCTGGTCCGTTTGACGGACAAAGTCACCTTAAGCCTGCATCAGGATGACTCCAAGGCCAACGCCACGTACGGGGTGGAGCGCTTTCCGACCCTGCTCATCGCGCCCGACCTCTATGCCATCCGATTCACCGGGGCTCCGGCCGGCGAGGAGGGACAGGCTTTCCTGCATGCCCTGATGATGGTTTCCCTCAAAAAGAGTTTTCTGTCCGAGCGCAGCAAAGCGCTTTTGAGTGAATTGCAGGAGCCCAGGCAGGTCAAGGTGTTTGTCAGTCCGACCTGTCCCTATTGCCCGGGCCAGTTCGTCAACGCCATCAAGGCCGCCATTGAAAAGCCTCTCCTGATCAGCGCCGAATGCGTCGAGACCGGGGAAAACCCGGAGTATGCCGAGCAGTACTCCGTGGGTTCCATTCCGCACACGGTCTATTCCGAAAGCATGTCCACGGTGGGCATGGAGTCGGAACTGGTTTTTGTTCTGCAGCTGGTCACGCTGAAAGTCGCCAAGGACGTGGTTCAAGAAGGCCCTGGAGATGCGGATGCGCAGTATCATGACGTGGTCATCATCGGTTCCGGTCCAGCCGGACTGACGGCGGGCATTTATGCCAAACGGGCCGGCTTGGATGCCGTGGTTCTGGAAAAAGGCATTGTCGGCGGTCTGGTCAGCATCACTCCCGAAGTGGAGAATTATCCCGGTTTCATCAATATCGGCGGCAAGATGCTCATGGACATGATTCATGAGCAGGCCAAACAGTATGTGGATGTCATCACCGGCCAGAAGGTCGAAGAGATAAAGGTGGGCAAGAATTTGGAGGTGTTCACCCAGGACCGGATCTATGTGGCGGATGCGGTTATCTACGCCGCCGGCGCTGCGTGGAAAACACTCGGGGTGCCCGGGGAAGACCGGTTCATGAGCAAGGGCGTGTCCTTTTGCGCCTCCTGTGACGGTTTTATGTACAAGGGCAGGAAGGTCGCGGTCATCGGCGGGGGGGACACGGCCCTGACCGATGCCCTGCACCTCAAGAACCTGGGTGCCGATGTTCTCGTGGTGCATCGCCGCGACAGATTTCGGGCCGAGCAGCATCTCGTCGATTCCTTGATCCGGGAAGAGATTCCTGTGCGCTGGAACTGCGTGGTGGAGGAGATCGGCGGAGAAAAGGTCCTGGAATTCATTACGGTGAGGGATGTGAATACGGGAAAAACTGACCGGATCGCCGTGGATGGAGTCTTTTTGGCCATCGGTATCGTTCCCAATGTGGAGGCCGTGACCCACCTTGGGCTCGCCGTGGAGCCCGGCGGCTATCTCCGGGTGGACAGACAGGGGCGGACCAGCATCCCGAGGATCTATGCTGCGGGCGACATCACCGGCGGGGTGCAGCAGATCGTGACCGCGGTCAGCGAGGGGGCCACGGCCGCCATGGCCGTGTTCGAGGATCTGACCCGGCGTAAGGCTGAATTGGCCGCGCATAAGGCATGAAAGATGGCCCCGCAAGGGGCCAAAACAATTCCGCTCTGTTCAGCCTTCCGGATTGGCCGCAAAAAGATACCGCAAACCCACTCCATACTCCGCGTCGGATTTCGGCAGATTTTTTTTCCAGATGACTTTTGCGTAATAGCAGGTTTTTGTGCTCCGGTGGTCAAATATCGGGTCATCGACTGTTTCATTTTGATCCAGAACTTCAATGAGCAGATTGGCTCCGAGTTTCGGAGGGGGATAGTTGATCTCCAGATACATGCCGGCCCTGCTGAAATTGAACATCCGGGCCGTGCGGTACTCGTCCTGATCTCCTGAACTATATCGGATGACGGCCATATGCGGGATGCGATCCGTTTCCCGATTTTCTTCCTGATTCGTGATTTCCATACGCACCTCGTTCTCGCTGTGCCAAAGGGTGGCCTGTGAAGTAGTTCTGCGGATGTTTCATATGCAAGATTCGTGCTGTCTAAGGATGATTGGAGATTGTTTTGTGTCCCGGCGTGTTCGTGGTGGACGTTGAGGAAATCTCTTAGTATATTTTCCTGTTTTTCCAGACGATAGTTGCGTATATTTAAGAATTTTCGACCATCCGAAAAGGGGGGATTCGTTTCATATCTCTTTGTTGAGGAGGGGATAAATCGGAAGTCGAATCGTGTCGGAAGATACGTGTTTCTGATAATTCCGGATTTCACGAGACGCGATTTTGAAGATAAAAGCGGATGCCCGCAGGCTCCACGCACGCGGCTTTGTCACCGGGGAATTGAATGATCCGAGTACAATTTTTGCGCACCCATGCCTTGTCGAGGAGCAAAAGATGACCGGCCAGGGCCTGGCCCGGACCCATGGCATCCAGGGTGGCCTTGTAGAGGCGCAGGCGGTGCGCCCGGTGAACGTCAAGGGTTGCCGCGTCCAGCAGATATTCCTTCAGGGGAGCGGGCAGGGCGGGTAGGGCTTGGTCCCAATATTCCTCGTCGATGCGGGCAAGCTCCCACAGCTGCAGCGCCGCCTTTGAAAACGAGGGATTTTCGCGGTGCAGGAGGGGCAGGATGTCGTGGCGAATCCTGTTGCGGGTGCGGTCGGCCCGGGTATTGGATTGGTCTTCGCACCACGGCGTCCCGGTTTCTTCAAGGATGGCTCGCAGTTCTGATTTTTCCCAATCCAGGATTGGACGCAGCAGGCGCCGCTCGCGGTCCACCCCGGGCATTCCGCCCAATCCCGGCCAGCCCGTGCCACGCACCAGACGCATGATGATGTCCTCGGCGAGGTCGCCTGCGTGGTGGGCGGTGACGATCCAGTCCGCCTCGTGCTTCACGCGAACGGAATTCAGAAAGTCATAGCGCACGCTGCGGGCGGCTTCCTCCGCTCCGAGGCGGGACGCGGCTTGCACGGCGGGCACGTCAAGCCGCGTCGTTTCGCAGGGGATGCCCAAGTGGGCGCAGACGTGCAGGGCATGCTCCAGTTCCTGGTCCGATTCTGGTCTCAGCCCGTGATGGGCATGGGCGGCGATGAGGGTCAGCTGCAAGGGGGCCTGCAGGACGTGCAGAAGATGCAGCAGGGCCGTGGAATCAAGGCCGGTGGAGTAGCCGACCACGAGTCGCGCGCCCTGAAGTTCGACGCCCATGCTCTCGGCGCAAAAACGCGGGATGCCGAGGCAGCGTCTGGCGAGATGGCGGGGAAGATCCTGGAGTCGCATGGGGCGGGGATCAGATGGGGATATTCAGGTCTTTGAGCAGATTTTCCAGGTAGGAGATCATGTATTCCTGCTGCTGCGGGGTGGCGTAGGCGATGCACGCGCAACGCAGGATGCGCTTGGCCCGGACCAGAAGCTCGAGCTTGACCCAGTCCCGACCGGTTTCCACGGCCATGTAGAAAGGTCCGCACTCGGCGGCGTGTTCCTGCTGCATGGACGAGAGAAGTCCGGGGGGGAGGTGGAAGTGAAAGAGATGCTCGATGCTCAGGAGCTCCTGTTCCTTGAGCCACTTCTCGAGCTTTTCCATGTCTTCCGGGGTGATTTCGTCGATGACAAAGGCGCGCATTGAGTTTCTCCGTTAGTTGCTGCCGGTCGAGGCCTTGCGGTCCAGGTGGGCTTCATCGGGGATGATTTCTTCATCCAGATTGAACATCCGCCGGGCGTTGTGGATGAAGCGCTGGGCCGAGCCTTCTTCCTGGGAGCGGCGTTTCAGGTAGCTGATGGGCTCGTGGTAGATCTTGTGACACAAGGACTTGGCCAGGCGTTCCAGGATGGCGACCATTTGCGGATCCGGGTTGGGGCCGAGTTGCTTGATGGATTTGCGCAATTCCTTGCGCGCTATGCATTCCCCCTGGTCCAGCAGGGCGACAATGGTCGGCTGCAGGGCCAGTCCGTCGCGCCAGCGCATGAAGGCGCAGACCTCTTCGGACACGATGGCCCTGGCCTTGCTTGCTTCCTGCTGCCTTCCGGCCAGGTTCTCCTCCACGACTTCTTTTAAATCATCAATGTCGTACAGGTAGACGTTGTCGAGGCCGTTGATGTCCGGATCGATGTCGCGGGGCACGGCGATGTCGATGAAGAAGATCGGTTTGTTGCGGCGCTTGCGCATGACCTCCTTCATGTCCTTGGCCCGGATGATGGCCGTGGGCGAGCCCGTGGAGCTGATGACGATGTCCGTCTCCATCAGGGCCAGCTGCAAATCTTCAAAGGGGAGGGCGCGTCCGTTGAACTGTTTGGCCAATTCCTCGCCCTTGGCCAGGGTGCGGTTGACCACGGTGAAATCGCGCACTCCGGCCGAAAGAAGATGGGTCGCGGCCAGTTCGGCCATTTCCCCCGCGCCGATGAGCAGCGCGCGATGGTTTCCGAGGTCGGTGAAAATCTTGCGGGCCAGTTCCACGGCCGCGTAGCTGATGGAGACGGCGCTGGAGGCGATGGCCGTTTCGGTGCGCACACGTTTGGCCACGGAAAAGGCCTTGTGCAGCAGGCGATTGACGATGACTTTGGCCGCGCCCTTTTCCACCGCATTGCGATAGGCGGTCTTGAGCTGGCCCAGGATCTGGGGTTCACCCAGGATCATGGAGTCAAGGCTGGAGGCCACGGTAAAGAGGTGGTTCACGGCCCCATCGCCCACGTGAAAGTAGGTGTGGTCCTCAAGATCGGCTTGGGGTTGTCCGCATTGATCCGCCCAGAAGCGCAGAATTTTGTTCCGAACATCCACGTCGTCCTCTCCGACAACCAGGAATTCCACCCGATTGCAGGTCGAGAGGATCATGGCTTCGCTGACGATGCCCACGTCACTGACCAGTCCCGTGGCTGCGGGATCGCAGTCGGACAGGGCGAAGCGTTCCCGGATGTCCACGCCAGCGGTTTTGTGATTCAAACCAACGAGATAAATTTCCTGATTCATGGGAGTGGTGACATTATCTAAAGATTAAGGCCGAAAGCTATGGTGTGTGGG
>CAXNFJ010000031.1:0-11075 GCA_964201165.1 Desulfomicrobium sp. | reverse complement strand
TGCAGCTCATGGCCCAGAACCCGAGCCTCATCCTGTTCGACGAGCCCGAATCCGGCGTGGACCTCGAAAACATGGCCCTCATCGGCAATACGGCCCGAACCCTGCTTGATGGCGCCCCGGCCCCGACGCCGGATACCTGCATGCGTGACCTGCGTCGCCGCAACACGACCTCGGGCCTGATTATCACCCACACGGGCTACATTCTGGATTATGTCAACGCCGACCGGGGCCAGGTCATGTACAACGGGGTGCTGTGCTGCGACACGCGGCCCACCCGCCCCCGCGACATTCTGGATCACATCAGTAAGTACGGCTACAAGGAGTGCATCAGATGTCTGAACTGAACCAAACCCTGGTCGATCTGAACTCCTACGCCTTTACAGGTCAGCAAAGCGCCGAGCTGTCCGACCTGTCGACCCTGTCCGAAGAGAGCAAGCGGGAATTGCGCATGGTCGGCGTGGATGTGGATGCAGCCGGCGAGAGGTCGGGCACCTTCCTGCAATTCGATCACTCCACCGTGCACTGCAAGAGCACCGGCAAGGGCGTGGAAGTGCTGGGCATGCGCCAGGCGTTGAAAAAATACGACGGCCTGCCCGAATATTTCTGGAAGGCTATGGACCCGGACAAGGACGAGTTCACCCGCGCGGCGGCCAAGGAAGAGCTGCACGGCGGCTATTTCATCCGCACCGAAAAAGGTGTCAAGGTGGCCGAACCCGTCCAGACCTGCCTGTTCATCAAAGGCCAGAACGTGGGCCAGAACGTGCACAACATCGTGGTGGTGGAGGAGGACTCCGAGGTCCACATCATCACCGGTTGCGCCACGTCCCATGACGTGACCTCGGCCCTGCATCTGGGCATTTCCGAATTTTACATCAAGAAGGGCGGCAAGCTGACCTTCACCATGGTCCACAACTGGGGCGAAGACGTCATGGTCCGGCCGCGCACCGTGGGCATCGTGGAGGAAAATGGCGTCCTGCAGAACAACTATGTCCTCCTGAAGAAGGTCAAATCCGTGCAGTCCTACCCGACCATTCATCTGAATGGGGCAGGGGCGGTGGCCCGCTTCAATTCCGTCATCGTCACGCCCGCGGGCTCCCATGTGGACACGGGCAACCGCATTGTTCTCAATGCCCCGAACACGCGCGGCGAGATCATCTCCCGGACCATCACGACCGGCGGGACCATCATCGCCCGGGGCGAGATCATCGGCAACGAGGTCCCCTCGCGCGGGCATCTGGAATGCAAGGGGCTTATCCTCGGCGGCGGGCATATCCACGCCATTCCCGAACTGCAGGGCTGCAAGCCGGGTGTCGAATTGTCGCATGAAGCGGCCGTGGGCAAGATCGCCCAGGAAGAGATCGAATATCTCATGGCTCGCGGATTGGACGAGGACGAAGCCACGTCCACCATCGTGAGAGGCTTCCTGAACGTGGAGATCATGGGGCTGCCGCTCGAACTGCGCGAATCCATCGACAAGACCATTGCCGAACTGGACGCCGGCGACGCCATGTAGTCCGCTTTTTTTATTCGCAACGGCCCGGCTTGTCCGGGCTTTTGCATTTCTGGAGAATGACATGCCCGGATACAAGGGACATCTGGTCGGCGGTGCTTTGATCGGTGCGGCGGTGCTGGGGGGCCTGACGTGGAGCGGGGTCTACAGCCCGGACATGCCTCAAATGGCAGTACTCGGCAGCCTGGTGCTGCTGGGCAGTCTTTTTCCGGATGTGGACACGGACTCCAGGGGGCAGCACATTTTTTACGTGACTTTGGCGGTGCTGGATTTTGCCTTCATCGTGCAAGGCTCTTACAAATGGGCCGCAATCCTCGGTTTCGCGGCCATGTTTCCCGCCCTGGGCTCACACCGGGGCTGGACCCACACCTGGTGGGCCATGCTGCTCATGCCCCTGCCGCTGGTCCTGCTCCCGGTCTGGCTTTACGGTTCATCTCCCGAGGCTTTGGCCCCTTTTTACGGGGCGGCGGTACTGGGGTATTTTTCGCATTTGGCGTTGGACAGAAAATGGCGCTGAGGCATCTGGAGCTACCTGATTTTTGACTCAGCCTTTCAGGTGAAGTTTTTTGGTTTGTCCCATTCCTTCCAAATCTTCCAAGTATGCATCCGACTTTTCGAGATAAAAGGCCAGGGCCTTGGAAAAATTCTTGCCTACGAGCCCATCCACGAACAGCTGGCTGATCTCCCGGTAGCGCTTGAGCACATACTGGGAGCGCAGAAAAATGAGCCATTCCTCCTTGGTCATATCCTGGGAAATGACGGACAGGGCCTTTGAAGCCCTGGGCTGATAGAGCCAGATGTACATCAGGTCCAGGGCATTGACGATGAGCACCTTTTCCAGATCCCGCGCCTCGTAGGAAATGGTTTCCATGAACATTTTCGGTGACTGGAGCATGTCCAGCACGTCCTCTTCCGGAAAGAGCACATCAAGGCGGGCAAAGACATCGAACATGGCGATGAGCTTGGCGCGATAGTCGGCCAGTCTGATTCGGATGTTGTTGCGCCGGTCGCCGAGGCCTTCAATGATCGCGGCCACGCAATCCGAGGCCAATTTGGATACGATGGTCGCCCATTTCTGCAGGACTTCCTCCACGCCGGTCATCATGGACATGTGCATTGAACTGGCAAGGACGCCATTGAAGAGGATCGCCAAGGGGATGGACAGGATGCTGCGGAAGAAATTGGCGACGATCACCGTGCGCGGGAGACCTCGAAAGGTGTTGTGGCTGGAGATATAGATGCCGTTGGTCAGGGCCATGGCCGCAAAAAGCAGGATCGGGTTTGTGCTCGTGGTGATGCCGAATCCCTGATCGAGAATCAGGGTTTTGACCACCAGATCCAAGAGCGGCACCGAGAATCCGGTGTACAGGAGGTCGTCCGCCACCCGGCTCCAGCTGACAAGGGAATTCCAGTGCACCAGCGGGGAGCGCTTGAGCCCTCCGCCGCCCAGGACCGCTTGCAGGATATTGCGCACGCCTGTGATCGCGAACCAGATGAAACCGCCGAGATAGGCCAGCACCCACCAGTCTTTGGTCAGAGCAAAAGTCAGGAAGGCCGGGACGAATCCGGCCAGTATCTTGAGGGCATTCTTGAGGGCCGTGTTCAGGTACTTAAGCGAGAGCGGTCCGGCGGCGTTGGTCTGTGATTCGGTGAAGCGCAGGCCGTTGTCGTGTTCGAGCTGCACTCCGCCCAACGTGACAATGTTGCCGGGACGTTTGGGATGGATGTCGATGCTGTCCAGAAACCATTCCTTTTCCGAACTGCATCCGGCCAGTTCCAAGCCGGGAATCCTGCGCGCCAGACGGAGCAGGGCGGAATCATCGCCTTGCCTGCGGCAATAGGTACGTTTGTGCACAGTCATCATGGCCGTGACCGGAAGACGCTTGCGCAGTCCGCCGGCTTGGCTCAGGGCGATTTTTTGCGCCCGCTTGGGCAGGGTCTCGAGAACCACCACACCCATCCCGTATTGATGCCGGGATTGCCCGGTGGAGCCGCTGCCGATGCGGGATCCCAAGGGGCGTTTTTTGTAGTACTTATGGAAATTTTCGATATCGAAAAGGATGTCCAGCAATTTGGCCTTGCGATCATCCATGGTCGCCAGCTCGCCTTGGATCTCGCCGCAGCGGGTGACGTTCTCCTTGCATCTGGCCTGGGCCAGGATGTTGTTCAATGCCAGACGTTCTTCCTCAAAGGCCCAGACTATGTTCCGGATGGCCCGCTTCAGGGCGATGACGTTGTCATCGTTCAGGGCTTTTTGCAGCTCGCAAATCTGGGCGCAAGTCCGCTCCGGGCTCATCAGGTCCACGGCATCGCCTACGCACGAGGTTTGCGAAGACATGGGCATGGACCATTTTCCCCTGGTGACGTCTTTTAGGTTGTAGAGCTCGATGTTGTTGATATGCCCTTGGCAATCGTACAGAAGCTCCAGAGTGTCGGGGATGGACAGGTTGCTCAGGTTGAGGGTGAAGCGCGAATTGGAATGGAATTTGGCCAGCCTGGGCAGAAGTTCGCCCGTATGCAGGCGCAGCAGGGGGGGCACTTTGGGACTGTCCTGGGGAACCGTCGGATCGTGCAGTTCCGGGTTGCGGCACGGCTGCAGGTAGCGGTTGATGAGCAATTCCGAGTCGATGGCATTCAAGGCATCGAGGCGCTCCTGGAGCTCCTTGCGGCGAACGTTGTCGGCCGTCCGGTACTCGCCTGCCATGACGCGCGCCGTATCCTTGAGCTTGGGTTGCATGCCGCTTTGGATGTACTTCGCCAGATGCAGCAGGGACGGCTGGCCCGTGCCGACGAATGCGCTGAACGTCTCCTCGTCGAGCGCGTCGAGTTCGAGACCGTATTCGGCGCAGATGGTGGAGCGGTGCACGCGGTTGTAGGCCTGCAGGGCCTCGAAAACATATTTTTGCTGATAGGCCGAGACCTGCCGGCCTTCCTTCATGAAGGCCTTGACCGGCTGCTCGTCGAGAAAGGCCCGGAAGGATTTCGGGTCCGTGTAGCTTTGGGGTTCCCATATCACGCGGACGTATTTGCCCCGAAAACGAGACGACACCTCGATGCCGATGCGGATATGCATGTCGAGGATGGTCGCGGCTTCGAGGAGCTCTTCGGCCACCTTCGGTTCGACGTAATTGTAGTAGACGACGGTCAGGAAGCGTACGCCCTTGATCCAGGCGTCCATGACCAGATGCGTCGGGGATTTTCGCCCCTTGGTGTTGGCGTCGTGGACATGGTGGTCAAAGGCCAGCTGATTCCATTCCTCGGGCATTTCCAGGAGATGGTATTTTTCGAGCTCGGCCCGGACTATGCGGGGCTTGCCCGAAGACGCCATGCGGAAGTCATGGGCCAGGAGCAGTTGGGTTTCCTCGTCCTCCCTGTGGCGGATCAGCTCCTTCATGATCTGCAACAGCACCCTGGATGTGTTTTTCTGCAGGTAGGAACTGTTCGAGAGCAGGACTTCGTCCTTGAGGGATCGCAGCGCGCCGAGGCGATCCGTGGATTTGCCGGCTTCGAGCGACCCGAGGAGGCTTGCGATGGCATAGGCGATGCGCAGGACCTGGGGCGCCGCCATTTCCTTGATGCCGTGGGGGTGCATGTAGGAGGCAAGCAGCGAACGAATGCTGGTGCTTTGCGTGGAGCGGCTTAGAACATCGTTGACGATGCGCAGCAGCGTGTAGTCGTTGGGGTCGAAGAAGAGACGTGAATGCGCCACATGGAATCCTGTTGCCGCGTGAATCGGCCTACGCTTGGTCGTCGTTTGTGGCCGAAGAGGCCATCTGCCGCTCATTCACGGTTTTTTTGCGATATGCGTCCTCCAGCTTGTACAGCAGGTCTTCAAGATCCGCGGGCTTCATCAAATAGTCGAAGGCGCCGCAGCCCATCCCTTCCATGGCCGCATCGATGCTGGCGTGTCCGGTGAGCATGATGACCTCGGTGGTCGGCCAGTTGGCCTTGATTTTCTTGAGAACCGCAAGTCCGTCCATGCCCGGCATCTTCACATCCAAGACCACCACGTCGCGGGGTTCCTCGGCCAGCATGGCCAGGGCCTGCTCGCCTCTGGAGGCGCCCTGAGCCCGGAGGCCACGCTTGGTCAGGCGTTTGATGATGGTGCGTAAAAAATCTTCCTCATCGTCTACAAGCAGTACCGAAAATTCTTCCATGTGAGCTCCCTGCAATCTTTGAGTCGGTCGTGGCCATCCACCTCTTTGAAATCATAGCCCGAGATGCGGTAGGGAAGCAATGTCCTTCTTGGTCCTTCGCCGCCCGCCGTACGGGTCAATGCGCATGACACGACGGATGCGCTCCGCTACTCCCGAACTTCCGGGAGGTACTTGTCACGCACGTTCAAAGCCCCATCATGCCCCTGCCCTGGCAAACAGGATTGCTGGGCTATCTCTGTGGCCTTTTTGCCGGGTCTCATCCCCTTTCGGCCACCGTTCTTTGTGTCTTGGCGGCCCTGGGCCTTGCCCGGGGGCGGACGCTGCTGCTCGTGGCCGTATGTTTCGGGTGGGGTATTGTGTCTGGCATGATGTCCACGCACCGTGAAGACGGCGCGGCATGGAACACGGAAGCCCGTGTGCGGGGCGTTGTGGACGACGTACGTACCCATCCCGGTCAGCGAATCAGCATTCTCGCCAAGGACGTGATCAATGTGGACACGAACGCCACCTTGCCGGGCCGATTGCTCTGGAGTTGGTCCGATCCACCTGTCCTGCCCTGGTCCGGTCAGCATTTCGAGTCCAGACTGCGTATCCGCGAACTGCGCGGCCGCGCCAATTTCGGACTCTCGTCCAGCGAAGAGCACTGGAAACGTCTTCGTGTCCGGCACCGCGCTTTTTCGCAGGGGCCCGTCGCAGTGAACTGGGGGCGGGAAGGGGCGGCCCAGCGTGTCCAACTCCTGCGACGGATGGATGAATCGCTGCCGGACGGTCAAAGCGGCGCGGTTATCCGAGCTCTGCTGTTCGGTGACAATCTGCTGCTGGAAACCGATTTCGTGGACCGCATCCGCCGGGCCGGATTGTCCCACAGCCTCGCGTTGTCGGGTTTGAATCTGGTCCTGGTGGCCAGTTTCGGTTATTGCGCTGCCTGGATACTTGGGTGGTTTTGGCCAAGCGGGCTGCTCATTCTGCCTCGCCAGAAACTGGGGATTCTGCTGGCTCTGCCGCTGAGCCTCGTCTACCTGTGGCTGGGTGATTTTGCTCCATCCCTGCTGCGTGCGGCCCTCATGCTCGGGGCCGCGGCCGTGCATCTCATTCGAGGATCCCGGTCCCATCCGCAGGACACCTTGTTTGTGGCCGTGACCGTGCTGGTGCTCCTTGATCCAATGGCTGTCCATGATTTGAGCCTGCAGCTTTCCGTACTGGCCGTGGGCGGCATCATCCTGTTCATGCCTGCCGTTGCAGACATCATCGCCCCGCTTCGAGAAATGGGTCTTGCCTGGCGGCCCATCCACGCCATTGTGCTGATGGGTGCAGTGACAGTGAGCGCCAATCTTTTGATCCTTCCGGTACAGATCCTGTATTTCGCCGAAGTTGTCCCGCATCTGTGGCTTAATCTGTTATGGCTGCCCTTGTTGAACATTGCCGTGCTGCCACTGTCCTTTTTGGGATTGGCATCAATGTTCCTGTCTCCGGTGGTGGCGAAGGGCTTTTTTTTTCTGGCGGCCAAAGGTGTGGACATCCTTGATTATGGCCTGACCATGCTCGACAGCTCCGGCTGGCTCCAAGCCATGGCGGTGTTGCGCCCCCAAGGCCTGCAGGTGGTTGGATACTGGGTTGTCCTTGTCGCCGGCAGCGTGCTCATGACCACGAAACGTCCCCGGAACGCGTCTGTCGCGTTTCTGGGAATCGGCCTTTTTTTCATGACGGTTCCATCGGTCTGGCAGGAGTTTGACAAGGTTCGGGATCAGGTCGAGCTAACGGTGCTGGACACGGGCATGAGCCAGGCCCTGTTTGTGCGTGGCGGTTCGGGGGCGACGGTGCTCGTGGACGGGGGCGGGGGGTGGGGCTCGGGCTATGATCCTGGCCGTGCGTTGGTTGGTCCGGCCCTGGCCTGGAACCATCCGCCCGGGGTGGACGGGGTGGTTTTGACGCATGTGGACGGCGACCACCTGCGCGGCCTGTTTTATATTCTGGATGCCTTTGACCTGGACTGGTTCGGCTGGTCCGGGCTTGTAGACCGCACCAGCGATTCGCGGCGCTTGACGGATAAACTGGGGCAGGGTTTGTGGCCGGCGCGGGAGGTGCGGGCGGGGGACAGGCTCGTTATCGAACCGGATTTGTGGCTTGATGTGTTGCATCCGCCAGCTTCGGAGAAGGGCATTTCCGAGAACGAGACGTCCCTGGTGCTGCGGCTGGTCTGGAAGGGGCGCGGACTGGCCCTGTTGCCCGGTGACGCGGAAAAAAAGGCCCTGGCCCGAATTCTGCGCGCAAGCGGACCTCTTGATGCCGAGGTGCTGGTCCTCCCGCACCACGGTTCAAAATCGAGTCTGCAGCCGCGTCTGTATGACCGGGTCGGGGCGAAATGGGCCGTGGCGGCGTGTGGACCGGACAACCGCTTTGGTTTCCCTCACCCCGGAGTGGTCCGGGCTTGCGAGGCGGCGGGCAGCACGGTCTTGACCACGGCCGATTGCGGGGCCGTCCGATTTTTGTGGCGGGACGGGCAGGACGCGGCGGTGCACACTGCCCGCCTTGGCGCATGGAACGCGGACTAGGCGCATTGTGCCCGATAGGTCTTTGCGGTATGGGCCTCTCGGTACAGATAACGAGAAGGAGCTTCCAATGACTACCATCATGCCCACGGACAAGAACCTGCGCAATGCCATCGCCTGGATCGAGGATCTTCGTCACGAACGCCCCGACCTGAAACAACTCATCGCCGCGGCCGCAACCCATTTCAATCTGACCCCGGTGGAAGAGCTGGCCTTGGCTAAATTTTATCGTGACGAGGTTGAACCCCGGTGATTCGCGTACCGTTGTTGCAACGCGAGCTGTTCCGGGAAATGGGGCTTATCGCCGGCATCTGCCTTGGGGCTTTTCTGTGTCTCATCCTGCTTGGCCGCCTCCTGCAGTTGCGCGATCTGTTCATGGCCCAGGGCGTGACTTTCTTTGATCTGCTCAAGCTCTTTGTGTACCTGAGCCCGCTTTTTCTGATCCTCCTGATCCCGGTTTCGTGCATGCTCGGCCTTTTCCTGACCTTCTTGCGCATGGGCGCGGACAGGGAACTGGTTTCGCTGCGCGCGGGCGGCATCAGTGTCTGGCCGCTTTTGCAGGCGCCCCTGGTCCTTTGCCTGTTGTGTTCTCTTTTGACATTGTGGATTTCCCTTTCGGGAATTTCCTGGGGCATGGACAATTTTCGGCAGACAGTGGTGGAACTGGCTCGGCACAAGACCTCGGTCAATGTCCAGCCAGGGGTGTTCAATACGTCCTTCCCGGGTTTGACCGTGTATGCCCGGCAGGCGGATCCGGGCAGCGGGAAATTGCAGGATGTGTTCGTGCTCGACAGGTCCAGGTCCAAGGCCCGGGCCACCATTGTCGCTCCCAGGGGCCAGATCGATTCCGACGCGGACAAGGCCCAGGTTTTCGTGCTCCTTGAGGACGGCCATGTCTACCGTGAGGAAGAAGGGGAGCTTTCCGTGATCAGCTTCGATCGCTATGTCCTGTCCCTGGACATGACCCGACTTTTGGGAGGGTTCGAGCTGAAGGACAAGTTGCCCAAGGAAATGTCCTGGACAGCCTTGCGTTCCCTGGCGGCGGGAGGTTTTGCCGACAAGAGCTTCAATTTTCAGCGCAAGGTGGCGATTGAATTGCACAAGCGCTTTTCCTTGCCCGCGGCCTGCGTGGTGCTCGGTTTTTTTGCCCTTCCCCTGGCTTTTTTCTTTCAGGGCATGAGGCGCCAGTTCGGGTTGCTTGTCTGTCTGGGGGCTTTTTTCCTGTATTATGTGCTTCTCTCCGGGGGCATGTCCCTGGCTGAAAGCGGAGTGATCGACCCGGCTGTGGCCCTGTGGCTGCCCAATGTCCTCTTTATGCTTGCGGGGGGGGCGGGAATGTGGGTGGTCGCGGGAGAGCACGAGGTCAATTTCCGGGCTTTCGGAGCCTGGATATTGGGGCTCATGGGCGTGAGGAGGGCGAACACATGAATCTCCTTTCCCGTTATATTCTTCGCCAGAATCTTTTTCTGTTGTTCCTGGTCTGCGGCATTGGTCTGGGGATCTCCGTCTTCATCGAACTCTTTGATCGCTTGGACGAGTTTTTGGGAGCCGGGGTGGGGTTTTCATCCATCGCTGTCTATTTCTTCTACCGCATACCCTTCGTCCTGGCCCAGATTTTTCCGGCCGTCTTTCTGGTGGCGCTCATGGTGCAGCTTGGCCTGATGTTGCGCAACCGCGAACTCCTGGCCCTGGAGGCCTGCGCCGTTTCACCGGGAGCCGTGGCCAAGTCCGTATTTTGGTATGCCTTGGGCTTGTGTCTGGTGCTGTTTCTTTTTTCCGAGGTGCTGGGCGTGAGCGGGCACAGGGCGGCGGACCGGATTTGGAACGAGGAAGTCCGCAATCGCCAGATCGAGAAGAAGGCATTGTCCGATATCTGGTTTCGAGAAGATAACCGCATCGTCCATATGGCGGAGGTTACCCCCGCTTCCAAGAAAGGAACGGGCCTGACGATCCATGTCCTGGACAGCGATGATGCCGGCAGCATCTCGGAGATCATTCGGGCGGAAAAGTTCAAGGTCACAAGCCGGGCCTGGCTCCTGTCAGATGTGACCCGGACCCTCCCTGCGACCTTCTCCGTGGAGCGCGAAACCTCGATGGAGCTTGTCCTGCACACCGATGTGGGCAGTTTTTTGGTCGTGGATTCCAAGACAAAACTTGAATCCCTGCCGTTATGGCAGTTGGGCCAGGAAATCCGCCGTCTGAAAGATTCGGGCTCCAACATCGAAAGACTGCAGACCGCCTGGCATATGAAATTGGCCTATGCCGCCTCGGTGCTGGTCATGGCTCTCATTGCCCTGGCAGTGGTGTCTCTGGTCGGATCCATCTACGTGATCATTCCCATCGGGTTGGTGACCACGTTTTGCTACTACGGGCTGTTCGTGCTCTGCGCCTCCGCCGGGGAGAAGGGGCTTGTGCCGCCGGTGCTCGCCGCCTGGGCGGTCAACGTCTTTTTTGCGACTCTCGCCGGCGGGCGAATCCTGCTCGGCCGTTCATTTCATTTGGGCTGATTGTCAACAGGAGGAGAGCGATGCTCTGGGTGATGACCATTGGGGGTTTTGTGCTTGGATGCCTGGTGGCCTATGCCCTGGTCCAGAAAGATCCGGATCAGGATGACCCGGATCAGGACAAGGACTCGTAGTTCGACGATGGTGCTGTCTGGACCGGTTCCAGATATCTGGTCAGAATGCTCAAAATTTCGGGATAGAACTCTTCGGTGAAGCTTAAGCCCAGGATATTCTCCTTGGCCACCAGTCGGGCGCGGGTCGCCCCGAAAACCGTCGAAAAGATGACGCTGGCCGCAAGGCTCGGTTCAAGGTCGTTGCGAATGGACCCGTCGGCAATGCCTCTGTGCAGACAGTC
>CAXNFJ010000030.1:0-11084 GCA_964201165.1 Desulfomicrobium sp. | reverse complement strand
GTTTCTCTTTATGCTTCGGTTCTTCGGATCTTCCCGAGACTAACTCCGGGGCGGCACAAGCCGCCCTTTTCCTTTTTGGCGCCAATCATGATGACTCCCGACCGCATCACCCACCTGCAGGACCGGTTCACACACCTCCTGGCCCCTTTGAGCAAAGCGTACGCCCGGCTCATGAACCTGCGCGCCCAGTTCTATCTTTCAGGCAGATGGGCTTCCTGGCGACCGCCTGCGCCGTGCATCAGCGTGGGCAACATTTCGTGGGGCGGAACAGGCAAGACCCCTGTAGTCTCCTGGCTTCTGGACTGGGCCAGAAGCGAGGGCCTTGGAGCCACAGTGCTGACCCGTGGCTATGGCGGCAAGCCGCCCCATTTGCCTTATACGGTCCAGCTCCTGAGTCCCGCCTTTGAGGCCGGGGATGAGCCGCTTCTTTTGAAACGCACCCATCCCCAGGCCCGGATTCTGGTCGATCCCAAGCGGGTCCGGGCCGGAAAATCCGCAGCCAAGGACCGGACCGATCTTTTTGTGCTCGACGACGGCTATCAGCACCTGCGCATCCAGCGCGACCTGAACCTCTGCCTGCTCTCCCCCCGGGATCTGGATGATCAGTGGGACCGGGTCATCCCCGCCGGATCGTGGCGGGAGGATGTTTCCGCCCTGGACCGGGCCGACGCGTTTTTGATCAACACCATGTTCGATGATGACGGATGCCTGGAAACCGTGGCCCACATCAAATTGGCGATCATGGGCAAGCCGCTCTTCTTCTTCAAGGTCACGGCCCGGGGAGTGGCCAATGCCCTGACCGGCGAAACCCTGGACTCCCTGGCGGGCCGACGATTTTTGCTTGTCACCGCCATCGCCAACCCGGACAAGGTTTGCCAGACCTGCAACAGCGACCTGGGCGAAAAACCCGTCCGCCATCTTGTCTATCCGGATCATCACCCTTTTACCCTGACGGACTGGCAGGTCATCGTCGCGGCGGCGGAACGCAATGCGTGCACCCACATCGTCTGCACTCCCAAGGACGCCGTCAAATTGGCCCACTTCGCCGACGAGCGCCTGTGGATTCCGCAGCTGACAACGTCCTTTTCCCCTGCCGGGACACAATCCTTTCGCGCTTGGTTGAACGAGCGCATGCACACCTTACCACGGACATTTCATGCCCAAGCAGAAACAAACGCCCCATAAATTTTCCAAGAAAAACCTTCTCACAGTTCTGCGCGAATCCGGCGCACCACTGCGCAGCAAGAATATATATGACCTGTTCGGTGCCGACGCGTCCATGAAGAAGGTTATCAAATCCACCCTGGCCCAGATGGTCGAAAGCGGCGAGATCGTGCAGATGGGCAGAAGCTACGGCCTCATGGACGCCCTGCCGCGCATGACCGGCACCCTTGATGTGCGCCGCTCCGGCGTGGGCTATCTCATCTCCGATGATCGTCGCCAAAAGGATCTCTTCATACATCCCACCAATTTCGGTGGGGCCTGGCCCGGAGACAAGGTTGTGACCGTGGTCGACAGCTCGCGCAAAAAGGACTCACCCGAAGGCCGGGTCGTCGAGGTACTGGACCGGGCCACGCGTGAACTGCTGGTGCGGGTCAGCCGACGCATCCATCAGGACAGTTATTTCTGTCATCCCACGGACTCGCGCATGCCCTTTTATACCGTGGTCGACACCAGCGGGATCGAGAACCCGGAAAAGGGAGACATTCTCAGCGTGGCGCCGGTGGAAGAACAGGAAAAAGGTCTGTGGCGCTGCACCGCCCTGCGCCGCCTGGGCGAGGAGCGTGATCTGGCCACCCAGGAGCTGCTGGTCAAGACCAGCTATTCCATCCCCGAAGTTTTTCCCGCGCCCGCCGTGCGTCAGGCCGAGGCACTGCCGCCCCAGCCCACGCCCGAGGATTGGGCGGGACGCAACGACTTGCGCAAATTGTCGCTGGTGACCATCGACGGCGAAACAGCCAAGGATTTTGACGACGCGGTATACGTGGAACGGCAGGAGAACGGGTATCGCCTGGTGGTGGCCATCGCCGACGTGGCTCATTATGTACCCGAAGGTTCGCCCCTGGACGTGGAGGCCCTGGCCCGCGGCAACTCCTATTATTTTCCCCTCTCCGTGGAACCCATGTTCCCCGAGGCCCTGTCCAACGGATTGTGCAGCCTGCGCCCCCATGTGCCGCGTCTGGCCATGGTCGTGGACACGCCCTATTCCCTGGACGGCGAGCCCGGAGCGCCCCGGCTCTACAACGCAGTGATCATGAGTCAGGCTCGGCTGACCTATAATCAGGTCCAAAGTGCCCTGGACGGCGAGCCGGACCAGGCGACAACCCCGCTTTTGCCCATGCTGCGTGACGCCGAGGAACTGGCCAAGATCTTCATGCAGCGCCGGGTGGCTCGCGGATGCCTCGATTTCGACATCCCCGAGGCGCAAGTCCGCGTCATTGAAGACATCATCAGTGTCCACGCCGGCACCCGCCTTTTCAGCCACCGCCTGATCGAGGAATTCATGATCGCGGCCAACGAGCGGGTGGCCGAGTATCTCGGAGCGCGTGAGCGCATCTTCCCGTATCGTATTCATCCCCAGCCGGATGAGAAAAAGCTGGAAACCCTGCTGCGCATGCTTTCCCACACCATCCTGGTCGACCGGCTGCCCCGGGAAATGAACCAGATGGGACTGCAGCAACTCTCCCACGCGGCCAAGGGCACGGACATCGAATACCTGGTCAGCCGGCTCATCCTGCGCACCATGATGCAGGCCCAGTACTCGCCGGACAATGACGGGCATTACGGTCTGGCCTCGGAAGCCTATTGCCATTTCACCTCGCCTATCCGCCGCTATGCGGACTTGCTCGTGCATCGGTCTTTGAAGAGACTGCTGGCTGGCGAACCTGAAAAAATGGGCGTTGAAGCGGTGCAGGGCATTTGCGAAGGGCTCAATGCCCTGGAGCGCAAGGCCATGGAGGCGGAGCGGGAGATTCAGAAGCGTTCGGCCATTCTGGCCCTGGAAGACAGGATCGGAGAGGAGATGCGCGGCGTGATTTCCGGCGTGGCGGATTTCGGATTCTGGGTGGAACTGCTGGACATGCCCGTCGACGGTCTGGTGCGGCTGGCCACGTTGGATGACTATTACGTCTTTGACCCCGAACGCCAGGATCTACTCGGCCAGCGCACGGGCAAGACCTACGGCATGGGCCAGACTCTGACCGTGATTCTGGAGGCGGTCAGCCTGGAACGGGTGGAGATCAACTTCACGCTACCGTGAAGTTTGTGATGTCGAGACCAATTCACTGAGTCTTGCCCGCTCAGGTAAACACAAGGACCAATTCACCGTGTCATTCCCGCGAAGGCGGGAATCCATCTTCAGGTCATCAAAAGATCAAAGCATGGATCCCCTTCTTCAAGGGGATGACACAGATACAGGACCCTGGAGCTTCTTCATTTCCGCAAAGGTGAATACAGAGACCAATTCACTGAGTCTTGCCCGCTCAGGTAAACGCAAGGCCCGATTCACAGTGTCATTCCCGCGAAGGCGGGAATCCATCTTGAGGGCTGCAAAAGATCAAAGGCATGAATCCCCTTCTACAAGGGGATGACACCGATACAGAACCCTGGCGCTTCGTCATTTCCGCAAAGGTGAATGCAGGGAGCCGACTCGATGAATCAACAAAAAATCTATTTCGTTTACATCCTCGCCAGCAAACCGAATGGAACCCTTTACACGGGGATGACTTCAAACCTTGCAGCCCGCGTATGGCAGCATAAAAATAATGTTGTCGAAGGGTTCTCCCAAAAATACAACGTCCACAGACTTGTCTATTTCGAGGAACACTCGTCACCGAGTGACGCAATCTTGCGGGAAAAGCAGATCAAAAAGTGGAACAGGAACTGGAAAGTCAGACTGATCGAGAAAAAGAATCCTGAATGGAAGGACTGTTGGGAGGACATTTCATCATTCTGAGATGCAGAGAAAGGCATGGATCCCCGCCTTCGCGGGGATGACGGCGGACAACAAACTGTGCGTGTCCTGCGAGTCCATGGATCCCTGCCTGCACGGGGATGACTTCGAGATAACGCAAGAGTAATTTACCAATCAACCCGCATATCACCCGCTTTGCAAAGTTGAGCGTTACTCAACACTCCCGCACATCACGCCGAGTCAATTCCGCGAAAGCGGGCTTGTCCCGCAGGGTAAACCTAACGTCCCCGTCACTTTCCGATACAAAACCCGTCGAACACGGCCCGAAGCACCTCGTCCGAGGTAATCTCGCCCGTGATTTCGCCCAGGATGACGCAGGCCGTGTCGAGGCGTACGGACAGGATGTCGTAGGGCAGGCCTGTCGACAGTTCCGCCAGCAGCTCCTCAAGTTCCCGGGCGGCGCGGACAAGAGCCGTATGCTGGCGCAGGTTGGGCACCAAGGCCCCGGATTCCGGGGCGCCGCTGCCCGCCACGGCCTGATGGATGGCCGCCAGCAGATCGGTCATGCCCTGGCCATGTTTAGCCGAAAGCGGGCAAATTCGCAGCTCCGCCCAGGGGCGCTGCGAAAACCACGCAGGCTCTTTGGTCAGCAGATCCATCTTGTTGGCCACGACGAGGAGTTTTCCGCCCTCCGTGGCCAAATCCAGATCCTCCGCTCCGGGTCCAAGCTCCGCATCGACCACCAGCAGCACCAGATCAGCGCGGCTCATCAGTTCCCGGCCGCGCTCAATGCCCATCAACTCGACGCTGTCCAGGGACTCCCGCAATCCTGCCGTGTCCACCAGACGCACGGGCAGGCCGTCGATCTGCACGGACTCTTCCAGATAGTCCCGGGTCGTACCCGGAATGTCGGTCACGATGGCCCGATTGATGCCGAGAATGGCGTTCATCAGGCTGGACTTGCCCGCGTTGACCTGCCCGGCCAGAACCACCAGAGCTCCTTCCCGCCAGCAGCGGCCACGGTCGTAATTGCCGGCCAGCTGAGCCATGGCCTCACGCACCTCACCGATGCCCCTGGCCAAGTCCGCCGGAGCGAGGCACTCGACCTCGTCATCGGGAAAATCAACGGCCACGCACAACTGCACGCGCAGGCCTTCAAGCCCCTTGCGCAGCTCGCTGACGCGGCGCGCCAGGAGCCCTTCAAGCTTGGTTCCGGCCAGCCCCACGGCCACGGCGGTGGGGGCGTTGACCAGCTCCATGATGGACTCGGCCTGGGTCAGGTCCATGCGCGAATTGAGAAAAGCGCGCTTGGAAAATTCACCCGGCTCGGCCAGCCGCGCACCGTGGGCCAGACACTCCTCCACCACCCGGCGCAGGATGGCGCTGCCTCCATGGCATTGGAACTCAAGCACATCCTCGCCGGTAAACGAGCGTGGACCGGGCATCCAGGCCGCCAAGACCTCGTCCACGAAATGCCCGTCCCCATCCCGCAGCTGGCCGTGATGAAGGTGGTAGGGTTTGAAACCCGTGAATCCGAGGCGGGAGGAATGGAAAAGTATGCGGGCGATGTCCCCGGCTGCGGGACCGCTCAAACGGACAATGCCGATGGCACCCTGTCCGGGTGGCGTGGCGATGGCGACGATGGTTTCATTCATAAAATTCAAGCATAAAAAAAGGCGGGCAAGCCCGCCTTCAAATTTTAGGATTGCCGCGCCTGGGGAGTTTCCTGACGTCTGGGTGGCCGGCCTGCGGGCTTGCTGCGCTTGACCGGCAGGATCAGGACCCGCTTCATGTGCCCTTCACCCTTGCTGCGTGTCTGCACGCCGCGATCATTTTGCAGGGCCATGTGCACAACCCGGCGATGAAAGGAGCTTAAGGGCCGTGTGCTCTGCACCCGTCCGGATTTTTTTGCCTTTTCCGACAGGAATTGGGCAATGCCGAGGAGCTGCTCTTCCTGCTTCTGCCGATAGTCTCCGGCATCGAGCTGGATGCGAGGGCTCTGGGGCCACGACTTGGACACGATGCGGTTGGCCAGATACTGCAGAGCCGTGATGGTCTGGCCGTCGCGACCGATGATGAGGCCGGAGTTGTCCTCGTCGTCGATGTGAACCGTGACCGGGCTTGCCCCGACGTCGATGGTCAGCTTCACGTTGGCCGTGATGGGACTCAGCAACGCCGACATGATCGTGCGAATGTCGGCTTCCAGACGGACCCGCTCCTCGGCGGTCAATTCCGCAACAGGGATGCGTTCGTCCTCGTCCTCGAAATCCGCGACCACACCCATCTCGGCAGGAATCACGTCCTCGGCCGCATCCTGCGTCGGAGCCAAAGCAATTTTCCGGGACGGCTTCTCAAAAACAGGCTCCGTCGCCTGCGGCAGGAAAACTTCTTCCTGTACCGGGGCCAGACGCCTCCTCCTGGCCCGGATGGCCGCCTTTTTGGCGCCCAGGCCAAAAATACCCGACGATCCGCCGCTGACAATATCAATTTCCAACGCGTCCCGCTCAACGGCAAAAAAACGACACGCATCATCTATGGCCTGGTCAACGGTCTTGGCCTGAAAGTCCTTGTATGTATTCATCCAGCTCTCCTTCACGTTCTCAATGCATCAAAGCGAGTTCCGATCCATGGGGCGCGGCGCCCTGTGGGACGCCGCAAGCCGTGGAAAGAACTACTTCGACTTTTTGATCATGAGCCACTGCTGGGATATGGAAAGCAGGTTGTTGACCATCCAGTACACAACAAGACCCGAAGGAAAGTTCAGGAAAAGGAACGTGAAGATGACGGGCATGAACATCATGATCTTGGCCTGCATGGGGTCGCCCATGGGCGGAGACATGCGCTGCTGCAGGAACATGGTCGCGCCCATGACCAAGGGGGTGATGTAGAAGGGGTCCTTGGCCGAAAGATCCGCCAGCCAGACCATGTCCGTGAAGGGCAGATGCGGGATAAAGGCCGCATGCCGCAACTCGATGGCGCCGAGCAGGGCCTGATACAAGGCGAAGAACACGGGAATCTGGAGCAGCATGGGCACGCAGCCCCCGGCCGGATTGACCTTGTAGGTCTTGTAGAGCTGCATGATCTCCGAATTCATTTTTTCACGATCATCGGCATATTTCTCGCGGATCTTGGCCATCATAGGCTGCAACTTCTTCATCTGCTCCATGGACTTGTAGCTCTTGTGCGACAGGGGCCAGAACAGAATCTTGATGATGATGGTCAGGATGATGATGGCAATGCCATAGTTCCCGACATAGCCGTAAAGAAAATTAAGGAATTTGTTCAAAGGCTTCGCAATGATGTCGAAGAATCCGAAATGCATGCTGGCCTTCAGGTTCTTGGGCATGGCGGCCAGGTCCTTTTCGGTCTTGGGCCCAAAATAATAGGAGACGGTCCGCAACTGGGTGACACCCGGATCAAGGAGCATCTGATCGGCCATGGTCATGCGAAAGACATTGTCTTCGAGTTTGCTGCGCACCATCATGTCCGAAGAGGTCGGGACCAGGGCCAGCAGAAAATAATTGCTCTCGATTCCGCCCCACTGGGCCGGAGTGGCGGACTCCACGCCGAGGAGCAGATCCTTGTGGCTGTCTTCTTCCGTCAGTGAGCCTGCGGCCATGTAGGCGATCTTCGTTTGATTGTATTTGTCGCTTTCTGCCGAAAGCGGAACGCTGGAAACGGAGAAGGCCAGGTTGCCCTGAATCTGGGCCGGAGTGGTGTTGGTGACCTTGACCTCTTCCTTGACCTCATAGGAGCCGCCGGTGAAGGTCAGCACCCGTTCCACCTGCACACCGCCGATCACACCGGTCAGCTGGATGCTGCCGGCCTGGCCATCGGCCAGATTGAGATCAGCGCCTTGCACGGTCCATTCCCCCTGCGCCCAAGTCGGCAGGGCATTCCAGATCAGGCCCATGGGCGCCTTGGTCAGGGACTGCGGAGTCACCAAATCGATATTTCGGGAATCCTGAGCAATGGTTTCCGTGAAAGCCTTGAGCACGAAGCTCTCCAGCACCCCGCCGGAAGTATTGATCACGGCATGATACAAGGGTGTATCCACGGACAGTTTCGCGCCCTTGACCGGAGTGAATTGCACGGTCTGGGCAGAAGGAGCGGTCTGGGCCACGGTCGCGGGAGCGGAAGCGACAGTCTGATTGGGTGTGGTCACATTCTGCGTATCCGTCTCCAAGGGGGTGACCGGCGGGAACATGTAATTCCAGCCCAAGAGCACCAGCAGGGACAAAGACACGGCAAGGATGACACGCTTATTGCTATCCATTTGATTTCAATCTCTCTTTGACAAGTTAGGGGAGGGAACCGGATCAAAACCACCGGCACACAGGGGATGACAACGTACCAACCGCCAGAAGACAAGACCCATCCCCCGAAAAATTCCATGAGACATGATGGCCTGCCGGGCATATTCGGAGCACGAAGGAGTGAAACGGCAACAGGGAGAATAGAGCGGAGATATCAGACACTGATACATGGAAAGGAGAAACACAAAAACATGGCGCATGCGAACTCCGGTAAACCTAGACGGCTCCGGCCCGAGACACGATTTTTGTCATGAGCGGGCCAAGTTCCGAGGACACCTGCGCAAAGTCCATGGAATCCACGCAAATGCCTCGCTTGGGCACGACAACAATATCCGCGCGCAGGGCGAAATCGTGCTGGTGGAGCCGAAAAAACTCCCGGACCAAGCGTTTGATCCGATTGCGCCGCACGGATTTGCCAACTTTTCTGCTCACCGTCAGCCCAAGACGCCAGGATGCCCCGGCGTCTTCCCGCTCGTGCACAAAGAGGGTGAAACTCCTTGAAAAAAAACGACGGCCCAGATCATAACAACTACAAAACTGGGGCCGTCTCTTCAGTCGATACGAGGGGGGGTACGTTAGACGGCTAATCTTTTTCTTCCCTTTGCTCTTCTGCGGCGCAGCACGGCCTGGCCATTCTTGGTCCGTGAACGCACCAGAAATCCGTGACTTCTCTTCCGTTTCGTGGTGCTTGGCTGATATGTTCTCTTGCTCATTTCTTTTCTCCTTCAAAAAAAGTAAACTGGGAAACTAGCCGCAATTACGCAATGCGTCAAGAACTCTCATGCTCTTGGCGCTGGACAATTCTGCCCGCATCAACCACATTGGGCCCGACCAAGGAGACGTCCATGTATTTTCATAGTCCTGGCTGGGAACTGGCCCTGTTTGGCTGGATCAATCAAAGCTGGCAGAATCCCCTTTTCGACCTTCTCATGCCTTTGTTTTCAAGCCAGGTCTTCCTGTGGACTGCAAGCCTCACCCTGACCGCCATCGGCCTGGGACAGAGGCTCGTGACCATGACCGTCATCATTGGCCTGGGCCTCAACGTTGCGGCCTCGGACCTGACCTGCTCAGCGATCAAGGATGTCGTCGGCCGGGCGCGCCCCTACCAGGGGCTGACCCAAACCCGCTATCTGGAATCAGAGTCCTGGGTCACCCGGCCGCAGAGTTCCGAGGTGCCCAAACGCAAGGGATCATCCTTCCCTTCAGCCCATGCGGCCAATGCCGCCGCCGCGGGCCTCGTTCTCTACGCAGCCTTCCGAAAAAAAGCCATCTGGATTATGCCGCTTTTAATCGGCTATTCGCGAATTTATCTGGGCAAGCATTTTCCGATGGACGTCCTGGCGGGATGGGCCACCGGTCTGGCTGTGGCCGGAGGCCTGTTTCCGGTCTACTCTGGACTGTGCAACCTGCTCCGTTCGCGATGGATGAGATACAGATTGCGCATATAAATGATAGACCCGGTGGACTGCCCGACGATAAAAACGATGTCGCGCCGCAGGATGGCGTAGGTCAGCAGGAAAAAACTGCCAAACAGGCTAAAATACCAGAAACAGACCGGGATGACGCTCTTTTTCTCTTTTTCCGAAACGATCCACTGCCAAAAAAAACGCATAAAGAAAAAACCCTGGCCCACAAAACCGATGGCCAGCATCCACCACTGCGACGAAAATTCCATAGTCCGCCCAAGACGCGCATGCGTCGTATCCCAAGATTCGATTCCATCTCCTGCAAAGCCGAGCGCCATCCTTCATCACAAACAATGTACCCGTTTCTTCGCAGGTCAGTGTGAACCCGAGGTCATTTCAAGTTTGTTTCCGAGACCACATAGTCGATATGGCGCTTTTGCATCCAGCGCACCGCCAGGAGATCATAGGCTGCGGACCAGGCTCGATCCCAGATCCCGTATTTGGAGACGCCCTTGCCACGCGGACGATGATTAACCCGCATTTCCGCCACCTTCGCCCCTTCCAGTTTCATGAGGGTCGGCAAAAAACGATGCATGCCCGTAAACATGGGGATGGCCCTGACCATCTCGGTGCGCATCACTTTTAAGGAACACCCCGTGTCACGAACCGTTTCGTGACTGATCCTGTTGCGTACCCAGTTGGCAAACTTGGAGGCATACCGCTTGACCACGCTGTCCTGACGCTTGACCCGCCAGCCGATGACCATGTCCACGCCCTGGGAATAGATTTGGAGCATGGCCGGGATATCCGCTGGATCATTTTGCAGGTCCGCGTCAAGGGTCACGATCACATCTCCGCTGGCGAAACGGAATCCCGCCGCAAAGGCGGCGGACTGGCCGCAGTTCTTTGCAAAGGACAGGAACCGGACACGCGGATCGCTGTCGGCCAATGCACGGATGACGGCGAGACTGGAGTCGATGCTCCCATCGTCAACCAGCACAATCTCCCATTCACAGTCCAAGCCGCAAAGGCTGCGCACGACTTCCAGGTACAAATCCCGAATATTTTCTTCTTCGTTATAGACCGGAATAATTAGAGAAATTTTATTAATTGCGTTTTTCATACGAAAAAAGAAATATAGTATTTGACAAGGCCTGTAAACATACCTAGAAAGCTCTTCTCACATGACGCGGGGTGGAGCAGCATGGTAGCTCGTCGGGCTCATAACCCGAAGGCCGTAGGTTCAAATCCTGCCCCCGCTACCAAAGAAAATCAGGCTCTTACGGATATTCTCCGTAAGAGCCTTTTCTTTTTTCCAACCCTATTTCCAACCTTGGAATGATCAATCTAGATATTCCAAAAGCAAAAGACATGGCGCTAATCAGGCGCTTGGCTTCCGAAACCCACCTCCTCATCCATAGAAACACCACCGAAAAGCTTTGGCGAAAT